>CAYFYD010000162.1:0-8435 GCA_964347195.1 uncultured Ectothiorhodospiraceae bacterium | reverse complement strand
CGCCACTTGGCCGGACCTCGTCCGGGGCTCGCCATCCGAGCTACTGAATCCGGTCCGGAAGCGTAGCGTGAAATGATCGTGCGCTCCGCGACGGGGGGTGGACCGCTCGTTCCCCGGGTGTCGGCACGCTTCACCGGGCCACGGAGTGCATCCCGCGTCACGCCGGCGGAGCGGCCGCGCCCTCGATGCGCGCACGCCACCGAATGCGCCCGCCCGATCCCCCGGGTTCCGCGCCGGGGTCGTGAAAGAGCGAGCGACGCGGGCGGGAGGCGCCAGAAACGAAGAGGCCCCGGCAGTGCCGGGGCCTCGTGTCTCCTCGGGTGAGAGGTGGTGCCGAATTCAGGCGGCCAAGGCCGGAGTGGGACCCGGTTCCTCCGTGTCGCGTGCCTTCACAACGAGCTCGTGGACGGTAGCGCCCCGAGGAGGCGCCGGCTCGGACTCGAGCATGGCATCCACCGTCTCCGGAATCCGGCCCCGCTCGATGCCGATGTCGCGGAGCAACCGGTCGTCGAGTCGGGAAAGCCCCCCGATCGCCTGACGGCGGATCCAGGCCCGGGTCAGCCCCTTGGCCATCCGTCGGAGGAAGGACCTACCGGCGCCCTTCGCCTTGGCCCCGCTCGAGGGTCCCGTGCCCGGCGCGGCGGAGCCATGGCAGGCCATGGCCGCGACCACTTCCGGGATCAGGGCGCGCTCGATGCCGATGTCGTGCAGCATCCGGTCATCGAGGCGCGCGAGCTCTTCGATCGCACGGCGACGAATCCGTCCCTCGTGCCGCTTCTCCCAGAACCGCCCGATGGAGAAGCCGCGGGCCTCCGGCGACGCCTGCATCCTGTTCGCGGGACGGTGTCCGAAGACAGCCGTTCGGCCGAGCAGATTCGAATGGAGCCTCAGCTTGGGTTCGAGCAGCATGTACCACATGGGAGTGCCTCCTTGTTGCGCTTACGCAACTGAATGTTGCGCCGCACCCCCGGTTTGCGGTAGTTGGGACTTGTGCTTAAGCGAGTGTGGCGAATCCTTAGCGCCTGGCTCTCAGGCCAGGCCGATGGACGGGGAAGGGCCGCGCCGCGGCGGACGGAGCGTAGCCTTGGAGTGTACGCAGCCGGGCTGAGGATGGTGCGTAGACAGGTAGCAGTGTACGCAAGCGTGCGGCGCGCCTCCGACGAGGGACCACGCATCGCTTCGGATGGGGCGCGGACGTCGAGCACCCACGGTGGAGGTCTCCGGCTAGACCCAACCCCGCGTTTCGCAGTCGCGGCGCAGTTGTCCGGGAGACTCGAACACGATGCCCCTGAAGCCGAGCGCCGTGGCCGCCGCCACGTTGGCGGGGCTGTCGTCGACGAACACGGTGGAGCCCGGGTCGAGGCCGAAACGCTCGCGCGCGACGACGAAGATCCGGGGGTCCGGCTTCATGATCCCGTGGTCGCCTGCGATCACCGCTCCGGAGAACTCGGAGAGGAACCCGAAACGCCGCCGCGCGCGGTCGAACTCCTCCCGGGACCAGTTCCCGAGCAGGTGCGTGCCGATCCCCCGGGCGCGCAGCGATCGCGCGAACTCGACGGTGCCGTCGATCGGCCCCACCACCATTTCGTCCCACCGCTCGTCCCAGGCCCGGATCGCCTCCGAACAGTCGGGATGCAGCGTCGCGAGCTCGTCCAGCGCGGCCGCGACGGGCTTCCCTCGACAGATCTCGCGCTGTCTCTCGACGGTCAGCACTTCGTCGAAGAAGTACCGGAATCGGGCGCGGTCGCCGCCGAAGAGGTCCATGTACAGGGGCTCGACCCGCCACTCGATCAGGACTCCGGCGAGGTCGAAGAGAAAATCGCCGATTTCGGGTTCGGACATGTCGGATCTCTCACGTTCAAAGCCGCGGCCGCCCGCGGCCGCCCGCGGCCGCGTCCGTGTTCGGTTGAGCACATGGATTCCCGCTTTCGCGGGAATGACGAGAACCTCCGCGGGAACGACGAGAACCTCCGCGGGAACGACGAGAACCTCCGCGGGAACGACGGGGGATAGTACCCGAGACGGGGAATGGCCTCCGATGGATTGTCGTCACTCCCGCGAAGCTCGTCCCCGACCCCGAGCGGGGAAAAGACGTGCTGGGTGCCGACATCCTCGGCGATGGCGACCGTCCCCGACCCCGAGCGGGGAAGAGACAGCGCCGCGACCCGATGTTGACGGGCATCGGGCGGCCCTCGCGACTCCGGGTCGGGATGCCGGTCTCGGTGGCAGCGGAGGCGTGCCGCGAAAACCCGGCCTTCGTCCTCGCCTTCAGTGATTGGAAAGATTGCCGTATCCGCCGAAAATCGCGTCTCCCCCGCAACGGAGAACCGAGATGAGCCCGTCCCGCGCCGGCGTCCGGGAAGGCAGCCTGGAGGCTCCCACCCGTCACCCCATCGACTGGAAGAGCGACGCCTTCTACGACGAGCGATCGCTGTTCGCCGAGCTCGAACGGGTCTTCGACATCTGCCACGGGTGCCGGCGATGCGTCAATCTGTGCCGTTCCTTTCCCACCCTCTTCGACCTCATCGACGAATCGGCGTCGATGGAGATCGACGGCGTCGACCCCGACGACTACTGGAAGGTCGTCGGGCACTGCTACCTCTGCGACCTCTGCTACCTGACGAAGTGCCCCTACGTGCCCCCGCACGAGTGGAACGTGGACTTTCCCCACCTGATGCTGCGGGCGAAGGCGACGGGCTACCGAAAGGGACGCGCGAAGCTGCGCGACAAGGTCATCACCGGCACCGACACGGTGGGGCGCTTCGCGTCGCTGCCGGTGGTGGCGAACGCGGTGAACGCGGCCAACGCCAGTCCGGGGCTTCGCAAGGCCCTCGAGGCCACCGCGGGGATCAGCGCCGGCGCACCGTTGCCGCGCTACCACCGCCCTACCCTGCGCGCGCGCCTGAAGGACCGGAGCGCCGCCTTGCACGACGCACGGGCAGCCGGGCCCACCCGGGGCCGGGCAGTGTTGTTCGCGACCTGCTACATCAACTTCAACGAGCCGGGCATCGGCGAAGACCTGGCATGCGTCTTCGAGCACAACCGCATCGCGGTGCGCCTCCCGCCGACCGAGCGCTGCTGCGGCATGCCGAAGCTCGAGCTCGGCGACCTCGAGACAGTGGAGCGGGCAAAGAACGAGAACGTGCCCGCGCTCGCCGGGCTGATCGACGAAGGGTGGGACATCGTCGCCCCGATCCCCTCCTGCGTGCTGATGTTCAAGCAGGAGCTGCCGCTCATGTTCCCCGACGACCCCCTGGTCTCGAAAGTGCGCGACGCGATCTTCGATCCCTTCGAGTACCTGGCGCACCGGCACCGCGCCGGCCTGCTCCGGACCGACTTCCACCGCCCGCTCGGCCGTATCGCCTACCATGTCGCCTGCCACCAGCGGGTGCAGCGGATCGGTCCCCGCACCCGCGACGTGCTCTCCCTCGTGCCGGGAACCGAGATCGAGACGATCGAGCGTTGCTCGGGCCACGACGGCACCTATGCGGTCAAGGCGGAAACGAGGGCGGCGTCGATGCGGATCGTGCGACCGGTCGCAAGACAGGTGACGGCGCAGGAGCCCGACCACGTGACGAGCGACTGTCCGATGGCCGGCGCCCACATCGCACACGCGAGCGGGGAGCGCGCCTTTGCGCACCCCGTCAGCCTGCTGCGCACCGCCTACGGCGTATAGCCCGAGCTTCGCACCGACCTCTTGACTGCCGGACGCCGATCCCGGCCCCCATCCAGGACACCACGATGGACATTGAGCTCTCCGCCGAGTTGCGCGCGTTCCAGTCGGAGGTGCGCGCGTTCATCGAGGAACGACTGCCGGTGGACCTCCGCGAGAAGGTGCGGCGCTCGCTGCGCCTCGGAAAGGAAGACTACCTTCGATGGCAGGACATCCTCGCCGGCCAGGGGTGGCTCGCCTACCCGTGGCCGCGGGAGCACGGGGGACCGGGCTGGTCGCCCCTCCAGCGCTACCTCTTCGAAGAGGAGATGGGGCGGGCCGACGCCCCGCGACTGATCCCCTTCGGCGTGAAGATGGTCGGCCCGGTCATCTACACCTTCGGCAACGACGCGCAGAGAGCGAAGTACCTGCCGGCGATCGCGGGCAACCGGACGTGGTGGTGCCAGGGGTACTCGGAGCCGAACGCGGGCTCCGATCTCGCCCGCCTGGGGACGCGGGCGGTCCGCGACGGCGATAGCTACATCGTCAACGGGACCAAGACCTGGACCAGCGTGGCCCAGTGGGCGGACAGGATGTTCTGCCTGGTGCGCACCGACCCCGCTGCCAAACGGCAGGAGGGGATCTCCTTCCTGCTGATCGACATGCGCGCGCCCGGCATCGAGGTCGTACCCATCGTCACGTTCGACGGCGGCCAGGAGATCAACACCGTCCACCTCGACGACGTCAGGGTGCCGGTGGAGGACCGGGTCGGTGACGAGAACCAGGGATGGACCTATGCCAAGTTCCTGCTGGGGCTCGAGCGCTTCGGCATCGCGGGCATCGCGGCCTCCAAGGCGCGCCTCGGGTATCTGAAGGACATCGCGCGCGGGCTCGGAGAGGCCGGAGGGCTACACTCCGGGGACGGGGACCTGATGCGCTCGATTGCCGAGACGGAGATCGAGCTGCGCGCCCTGGAGCACGTCGAGCTGCGCGCCCTGATGGACGCGGAAGAGGGCCGCGCGCCGGGACTGGAGGCCAGCCTCCTCAAGATCCGCGGCACCGAGCTGCAACAGAAGATCTCCGAGCTGCTCATGGGTGCCGTGGGCGTCTACGCCGCTCCCTGGCTCCCCGAAGCGCTGGAGCCGGGCTGGAACGAGGCACCGATCGGTCCGGAGTACGCCGCGGGACTCGCGCCGGCCTGCTTCAGCATGCGCAAGACCTCCATCTACGGCGGCACCAACGAGATCCAGCGCAACATCATCGCCAAGGCCGCGCTCGGGCTTTAGAGTCCCGCGCCACGCCAGAGCCGACCCGAGGTACCGTCCGGCATGACCAGGCTCACCCGCTCCGACCTGCTCACGCTGGAGGCCTATGCCTCCGAGCGTCCCGCCTTCCGCGCCCGGGTGCTCGCGCACAAGAAGAATCGGCAGATCGCCATCGGCTCCCACGCCACCCTCTACTTCGAGGACCGCCTGACGGTGCACTACCAGGTCCAGGAGATGCTGCGCATCGAACGCATGTTCGAGCCCGCGGCGATCGAGGACGAGCTCGACACCTACAACCCGTTGATCCCCGACGGCCGGAACCTGAAGGCGACCTTCATGCTCGAATACCCCGATCCGGACGAACGCCGCGCCGCTCTCGCCCGCTTCGGGGGCATAGAGGATCGGGTGTGGCTTCGGGTGCAGGGATGCGATGCGGTGTTCGCGGTCGCGGACGAGGACCTCGACCGTCGGAGCGACGAGCGGACGGCCGCGGTGCACTTCCTGCGTTTCGAGCTGGACGACGAGATGGCGGAGCGTTTCAAGGCCGGCGGCCCGCTCGCGGCCGGCATCGACTTCGATGCCTATCGGCACGAGGTCGACCCGGTGGCGGCGCCGGTGCGGGACTCTCTCGCCGCGGATCTGGTCTGAGCGACCTTTCGCCGTCCGGCCGGCGCGGCGCGGAAGCGGCGCCGATTGGACCTCGCGACTTCGCTCCCCATACTATCGCACCGGACACGGCGTCCGGACCGCCGATGCGCATCGGGGCCCCGCCGAACATACCTCACCGCGACGCGACCACCAGGGAGCGACCCATGACCACGGCGACCACGGCCCCACCGCCACTCGAAGACTATCGCGACCGCTTCTCCGCCTCGGCCGCGCTCCATGAACGAGCGGCCGGGGTGCTGGCGGGAGGCGCGGCGCACGACATGTGGCAGACCGAGCCCTTCCCCGTGTACTTCGAGCGGGCCAGGGGGCCGTACAAGTGGGACCACGAGGGCAACCGCTTCATCGACTTCTGGACCGGCCACGGCGCCCACCTCTGTGGACATGCCTTCGAGCCGGTACTGGATGCGGTGGCGACCCGCCTCGGAATGGGCACCCACCTCACTGCCCCCGCGGATGCCCAGATCCGCTGGGCCGAAGCGGTCTGCGCACTCGTGCCGTGCGCGGAGCGGGTGCGCTTCACCTCGTCCGGAACCGAGGCGACCATGCTCGCCCTGCGGGTCGCCCGCGCGTACACCGGGCGCCGGCACGTCATCAAGTTCAACGGCCACTTTCACGGCTGGCACGACGAAGTGCTGAGCGACTACCGCGAACAGAGCGCCGCCGGCCGCCATCCCCTGAGCGGGGAGCTGCGATCGCTGTTCGCCTGCGTCGACATCGACGGCGCGTGCCGGCGGATGGAGGCGCGCGACGTCGCGGCGGTAATCCTGGAGCCGGGCGGGGGAAGCAGCGGGGCGCTGCCCTGGTCGGCCGAGGGTCTCGAGACGCTGCGCCAAGCGGCGACGCGCACCGGCACCGTCCTCGTCTTCGACGAAGTGGTGAGCGGCTTTCGCTACCGGCCGGGCGGGGTGCAGGAGCTCGCGGGAGTCACGCCGGACCTCACTGCGCTCGGCAAGATCCTCGGCGGCGGCTTCCCGGGAGCGGCGCTCGCCGGACGCAGCGAGGTGATGGAAGTGTTCGGTGGCGCAGCGCCGGCCGGCACGAACCGCGCCAAGGTCATGCACACCGGCACCTTCAACGCCAACGTGCTCTCGGCCACCGCGGGCGCTGCGATGCTGCAAGCGATCGGGGACGGCTCACACCAGCGCGAGGCCGAGCGCGGGGCGGAGAACCTGGTCGCAGGCGTCAATGCGGCGGCGGAGTCGGCCGGAGTCGATCTGCACGCCTACCACCAGAGCTCGGTCTTCCACATTCTGATCGGCGCACGCCGCCACGGAGTGCCGCCGGGTCCTTCGATCGCGGTTCCCGCGCACCAGGAACGCAGCGCCGCCGCGTACGAGATCCTGCGACTTGCCCTGCTGCTCGAGGGCGTCGACAGCCACGGGAGCCACGGCTGGGTGTCTTCCGCCCACGACGAACAGGTCATCGACGATGCGATCGGCGGCTTCGAACGCGCGCTGCACCGCGTGCGCGAGCCGCTCGCGCGGGCGGTCGATGCCGCGGCCCTCTGAAGGCTCGGACGCTCGATCGTCCGAGCCGGCCGATCCGCCCCCTGCGGGCGGGCGGCACTCCTCCCGGCCTAGAAGCGGCGGACTCCTCCCCCGCCGCGCCGCGGCCGGTCGAGCGCTTCGTTGATGCGCAAGGGACGACCGCCGAAATCCTTGCCGTTCAACTCGGTGATCGCCCTCTCCGCGTTCTCCTTTGACATCTCGACAAAGGCGAATCCGCGAGAACGGCCCGTATCACGTTCCGTGATCAGGTTGACCGAGTGGGTCTCTCCAACGGCGGAGAACAGCTCTCGAACATCTTCTTCGGAGGCAGACCAGGGCAGGTTGCCGACGTATAGCTTCATATCATCGCTCCAGGCACACGGGCGGATTTTATGTTGCGAGCACGCAGCCGTGCAGCCTCCATCTCATCCTGCCTCACGACACGGGGGGGTTCCCGCGAAGTGGCTACATCGCTCGGCTTCGAAACGAAAGCGACGAACCTTGACGACTGCGGCCGACTAGACTTCCCCCCCGACCGGGCTACCAGTCCCGGCAGGCGAAGTATAGGGACCTCAACTCGAAATTACACCATTCGACCACGACCCGCCGGACTGTTTTCTTGTCGTGAGCGAGTGCGGGCAGCGGGTGCGGGCCGTCCTCCCGTGCGGACGACGAAGTGGCTCGACACGCTCAGGGACGCTCGCGGCAGAGAAAGATGTTCACTGCGCTGAGGCTCATCGCGAGCTCGCCGCGCTGGTTCGCCACCTCGACCCGCGTGCGCACGACGCCCCGGTCCGGTTTGGAGCGGGAACGGCGCGTCTCGCACACGGTGACCCGCACCGAGAGCACGTCGCCGGGGCGAACGGGAAGGTGCCAGCGCAGCTCGTCGACCGCCGGAGCCCCGAGACTCGCCGCCCCGGGCAGAAAGTTGTCCGCCAGGAGGCGCATCATCAGCGCGGCGGTGTGCCAACCGCTCGCGATGATCCCACCGAAGATCGTGCGCTGCGCCGCCTCCTCGTCGGTGTGGAAGAGCTGCGGATCGTAACGACGAGCGAACTCGACCACCTCGTCCCTGTCCACCCGCACGCGGCCGAGGTCATGCACGCTTCCGGCGCGATAGTCCTCGAACCAGCGCTCCGCGGCCGCGGTGTCATGCTTCGTGGTCACGATCCAGTGAACTCCCGGCGTCGGGTCCCGCCGGCCCGACGATGCCCGCCGCGCCTACACTGAACGCGCTCCCGGCGCGCCCCGAGTCCGCACCACGAAGCCGGCCGGCGCGGCTCCCCCAAGGTCATTTCATGCTGCGTCTCGACCTGAGTCTCGGGACCGGCGGGATGGCTCCAATGGGCGACTCGGGACGCA
>CAYFYD010000161.1:0-8441 GCA_964347195.1 uncultured Ectothiorhodospiraceae bacterium | reverse complement strand
AATCCCGAAGCTCGGAGTCTGAAGCCGTCAAGCCGACTTTTGAAGAGCCCTGGGAATGACGATACTCGAGTCGGGGGTTGTTCCCCGTCTCGGGTACTATTCCGTCATTCACGCGCAAGCTCGTCCCTGACCTCGAACGGGAAGCGGAAAGGACGGAGACTACACAAGACACCGCGCTTCCCGTCACTCCCGCGCAAGCGGGAGTCCATGCCGAGACGGGGAATGGCTCCCGATCGGGTATCGGTCACTCCCGCGCAAGCGGGAGTCCATGAGCACTAACCGATAACGGATGCGGAGCCGCGCGGCCCGCGCCACTGCACCACCTTCGCGGACCGGAAAAGGCGCCATGTCCAGAGACCCCCGCTACGACATTCTCTTCGAGCCGGTCCGGATCGGGCCCAAGACCGCCCGAAACCGCTTCTACCAGCCGGGTCACTGCAACGGCATGGGGCGCCTGCGCCCGCGAGGCCACGCCCGCATGCGCGGCGTGAAGGCGGAGGGCGGCTGGGCGGTCGTCAACACCGAGCACTGCGGCATCCACCCGAGCGCGGAGATGTTTCCCGAGGTGGTGCTCACCCTGTGGAGCGACGACGACATCCCCGTCCTCGCGCGCGCCTGCGAAGAAGTCCACGAGCACGGGGCCCTCTTCGGAGTGCAGATCTCCTACTCGGGCGGCTTCCACTCCAACCGGCTCTGCCGCGAGGTGCCGGCCGGCCCGATGGCGCGACCGGTCTTCGAACGCGACCCCTTGCAGGCCCGGGCGCTCGACAAGTCCGACTTCCGCAACATCCGCCGCTGGTGGCGCGACGCCGTCGGCCGCGCCCGGCGGGCCGGCGTCGACATCATCAACGTCAACGGACAGTACTCCTCGGTCGCCTTCCACCTCCTCTCGCCCCGAAACCGGCGCAGCGACGAGTACGGCGGCAGCCTCGAGAACCGCACCCGCCTGCTGCGCGAGCTCATCGAGATCACCCGCGAAGCGGTCCGGGGAGAGTGCGCGGTCACGGTGCGCATCATCATCGAGGAGTTTCTCGGGACGGCGGGACTGCAAGCCCACGAGGACGGCCGGGAGATCATCGAGAGCCTCGCCGAGCTGCCCGATCTCTGGGACATCCTCGCGGGCACCTGGGAGGACGACTCCCCGTCCTCGCGCTTCGCCCCGGAGAACGTGCACGAACCCTGCTTCGATTTCGTGAAGTCGGTGACCAGCAAGCCGGTGGTGGGAGTGGGCCGCTTCACCTCGCCCGACACCATGGCCTCTCTCGTCCGGCGCGGAGTGCTCGACATGATCGGGGCGACCCGCCCCTCGATCGCGGACCCCTTCCTGCCCCGCAAGATCGAAGAGGGTCGCGTCGAGGACATCCGGGAGTGCATCGGCTGCAACATCTGCGTGTCCACGCACTTCGCGGGCGTCAACTACCGCTGCACCCAGAACCCGAGCGCGGGCGAGGAATGGCGCCGTGACTGGCACCCCGAACGCATCCCGGCCCGGGGCTCCGAGCGCGCGGTGCTGGTGGTGGGGGCCGGGCCGGCCGGGCTCGAGGCGGCGCGGGCGCTCGGCCAGCGCGGCTACGCGGTGACCCTGGCCGAGGCGACGAGAGTCCTCGGGGGGCGGGTCGCCCGAGAAGCGCGCCTCCCGGGACTCGCGGAATGGGCGCGGGTGCGGGACTGGCGCGTCACCCAGATCGAGAAGATGAACAACGTCGAGGTCTACCTCGAGAGCGCGCTCGCTCCCGAGCACGTCCACGAGCTCGGGGCCCCCTGCGTCGTGCTCGCGACCGGAGCCCGGTGGCGCGGCGACGGGGTGGGCAGGGTCCACAACGACCCCCTTCCCGGCATCGACGAGGTCGGGGTCGTCACCCCGGACGGGGTGATGGACGGCGAGCTGCCCGCGGGGCCGGTCCTCGTCTACGACGACGACCACTACTACATGGCGAGCCTCATGGCGGAGGTCCTCGCACGGGCGGGACGCGAGACCCTGATGGTGACCCCCGCATCGGACATCGCGGAGTTCACCCGCGCGACGCTCGAACACGAACGCATCGCCCGGCGCCTCGCCGAAGCCGGAGTGGAGATGCTCACGCACCACCGCATCCACGCGCTGGGCGGCGGCGAAGCGGTGCTCCGCCACGTGCTCACCGGACGCGAGCGCCGCGTGCCCGCCGCGAGCCTGGTGCCGGTAACCGCGAGGCTTCCCCTCGACGCGCTCTACCACCGCCTCGCGGAAGACCCTGACACCCTGAAGGAGAAGGGCATCCTCTCGGTGACCCGCATCGGGGACTGCCTCGCGCCGGGCGCGATCGTCCACGCCACTTTCGCCGGCCACCGCTACGCCCGCGAGCTCGACACCCGGCCGGAGGAGCGCCTCCTCCGCCACGAGCTTCCCGCGCTGTGAGGCAACGCATCCCCCGGGTACACGGGCGTCCCGCCCGTGGGTGGCATGCGATGCCGCAACCGGACGATGCAGGCGAGACGCCCGCGTACCCGGGAAAGGCGGGGATTGGTTTCCGGCGCGCCGCAGGGGATGATCCCGAGAGCGCACGAGGAGCATGAAGAATGGGTGAAGAGGACTGGCGGGGGGCGGTGGCCCTCGTTACCGGGGCCGGAAGCGGCATCGGGGAAGCGAGTGCACACCGCCTCGCGGAAGCGGGCATGCAGGTCGTCTGCGCGGGGCGCCGCATGGAGCGGGTGGAGCCGGTCGCGGCGGCGATCGGCGGACACGCGCTCGAGCTCGACGTCGTCGACCCGGAATCGGTCGAAAGTCTCGAGCGGCGCCTCCCGGTCCGGCTCCGCGAAACAGATGTGCTCGTCAACAGCGCGGGCCACGACGCCGGAGGCCGCCGCCGCTTCGACGCCGGCGGCGCGGACCAATGGGCGAAGATCATCGAGACCAACGTGACCGGCCTCATCCGCGTCACCCGCCAAGTGATTCCGGGGATGCTCGCGCGAAACCGGGGTCACGTGGTCAACATCGGGTCCATCGCGGGGCTCGTGGCCTACCGGACCGGGAGCATCTACGCCGCGAGCAAGCACGCGGTGCACGGCCTGAGCGAGTCGCTGCGCCAGGACTTCGCCGGCACCGGGGTACGCGTCAGCGAGATTCTCCCCGGCATGGTGCGCACCGAGTTCGCGCTCAACCGCTGGCAGGACGAGAGGACGGCGGCCGCCTTCTACGACGACTTCGGGACCTGCCTCGAGCCCGACGACATCGCCCGCGCGGTGCTCTGGTGCCTCCGGCAACCGCCGCACGTCGTCGTCTCCCAGCTCGTGGTCATGCCGAACCAGGGCACCTCCTGACTGACCCAGGCCCGGCAGAAGAGCACGGCGGCCCGAAGGCGCCGGCCGAGCCTCATCCGTGTGAGGTGGCGACCGAGGGAACAGGCGACGACGAGGGCAGAGAGATTGATGTTTTCATAGGTGTCGACAGGCGGCCGGATCGGAGCGATGCGGGCGGCGTTCCGGCGCCTCCCCCAGGCTCTCGAACAGGTTGCACAGACACTGGACGCGCAAGTCTGCCTCGATACGATGCGTATCGGGGTCCACGCATTCGGTCATGCAGGGTCGAGCGATGACAAAGAGCCCGAAAACGCCGCGGCCCGGGGGAACGAAGTCCAGGCAGGTCTCGAAGACCGGTCGCGCCAGCTCGCACGATGACACCGTTTCCGTGAGCAGACGCGCGAACGCTGTCACACCGACGTCCGAGCGGATCATCGAGGAAACTTCCGTCAAGCGGCAGAACGCCATGAAGGTATTGGCAAATCGGTAGGCGGCATTACCGCATTACCTGGGCGGATGCGCTACGCGGCCATGAGGAAGCACTTCAATATGGCGGAACCCCGGGGATCGTAAACGAGCATGCGATTCGATCCGCTATTGCTCGTCCGTATCACGGTTATCACCGCCCCATCCATGAAAAGGCGGCAGCACTGGTGCACAGTATCGTCTGCAACTATGGGTTTTCGGACGGCAACAAGCGAACAGCGCTCTATCTGGTTGAATTGCTGGTTCAGAGAAGCGGCTACGAATTCATTGCGGATGACAATGCAGTCGCGGACACCTCTACCAGAGTCGCATGCGGCGAAACAGGTTTCGAAGATCTTGCAAAGTGGTTTCGTGCACGCTTGACCCGGCAGGGCGGCGCATGATCTTTGAACGGCGACAAGCTATGACAAGGGGAAGTGGCCAGCCGCAGCGGCGAGGAAGCGGCCGGAGCCAGCGCCCGGGTCTACGATCCGGGCCGGTTGAACGTGCTCGCCGACGGACCACGAAACCATGCCGTCGACAATGTCCATGGGCGTGCAGGTAGCGCCTCGAGCACGGCGGATTATCGGCGATCGAATCCGACAGAACGCCTCCCCGAGCGGATCGCCGCCTTCGGCAATCTCCTCCCGCAGCTCGGCGAGCGTCGATTCGGGTGTTTCCGGAAGGTCGTGGATGAGCAGACGCTCGGCCTCCGACCAGTCCTCGTGGTGGCCCGCGAGGCCCGCAGTCGCGGCGATCAAGTCCGCTTCGGTCGCGAGCGCGCTCATCCTTTCCTCGTTCCGTGACCCTCGGTCTTGCAAAGCTGCCACATTTCGAGGACGAGCTCCTCGAGGCTCAGCCCGCTCCGGGCGGCCTCTTGCTTCACCTCGCACGCCAACGCTGGCGGAAGGCTCAGGCCAACGATCCGACGGGCGGTGCGATCCCGCATCTACCCCACGCCGGCCTCCGCTACTCTCCAACCGGCCGCGTGTGCCGGTCAAAGTCGCTGTGCAGCGGTACTAGCCCTCCCAGTCGCTCGCGAGGTGGAAGAGGCAGTCGCCGCGCTCGCTCCGCCCCGGGACGCGCTTGCACACCACCATGCCTTCGGATTCGAAACGCTCCACCACCGGCTCGCGCCACGGGGTCTCGGGGAAGTGGATGGCGCCCGCCGGATCGCCGGCGCGCACCATGTCGCCCAGCTCCACCAGCGGCTCGTGGAGGCCGTCTTCCGACGCGTACACGTAGTGTTCCCCCGCCTTGATCTCGAGGTAGCGGGGAGTCTCGGGCGCTCCCACCCCATCGGGCAGCTCGGTCAGGACACCGTACGCGTGCAAGGCGCGCGCGAGGCCCTGCTCGCAGATGCGCAGCGCGCCCGGGGTGAGCGTCCCCGAACCCGCGAACTCTCCGGTGACGAACAGCGCGCCCTGGCGGTGCGCGCCGCCGGAGGAGTGGTTGTCCTCGGTGCTGCCCGCGAGCACGTGGTTGTACGGCGCGCCCCAGGCGTCGACGAGCTCGCGCTCGCGCGGGTCGAGACGGCCCTCGGCGTCCAGCATCGCCTGGGTGGACGGAAGATAGAGCAGCGACGAACCCCCCGAATGCATGTCGACGACGAGGTCGACCTGCGACATCAGCTCCTCCTCGATCAGGTGGGCGATCATCTCGGTCACGCTGCCCTCGGGATCGCCGGGGAAGGCCCGGTTCAGGTTGCCCTCGTCGATGGGCGAGGTCCGCCGCCCCGCCTTTGCGGCCGGGTAGTTCGCCATGGGCAGGATGATGAGCTGCCCGCGCACCGCCTCCGCCGGCAGGGTGCGCGCCAGGCGCGAGAGGGTCACCTGCCCTTCGTACTCGTCACCGTGGTTGCCCGACATCAGCAGGACCCGCGGCCCTTCGCCGTTGCGGACCGATACCACCGGCATCGGCAGCCAGCCGTACGCGGAGCGATGCACGGAGTGGGGGATGCGCAGGAAGCCCTGCTGCTTGCCCTCGCGGTCGAAGTCGACCTCCGGGGCGATGCGGGAGCGGGAGAAACTCGAGCTGAGAGCCATGTCCACCTCCGGCGAATCAGGCGATGCGGGCGCTACGCATCTTTCCACTCCCGCGCCGAGTTTTCACCCCCGGCGACGGAACACGCGGCCGGCTCGTGTTCGCCGCCCGAAGCTGCTTGGCCGGGGGAGAGGCACCCTCGGGCGCGGCGCCCCCTGGTCGGAAGAAGCGCATCGCCCCTCAGTTGACGATCAGCTCCCGCGGAATGTGGTTCACCCGCTCGCAGGCGCCTTCGGTGACGACGGCGGTCTCCCCCATCGTCATGCTCGAGCCCTCCTCCCGGTCGAAGAGGATCATGTGGAGGAAGAACACCATCCCGGGTTCGATGACCTGCGGGTTGCCCGACCACAGCATCGGCCAGTCCATCCAGGTCGGCGGAAACATCGCCCCCATCGTGTAGCCGCACGCGGCAAGCGCCGCGTCCCCGAAGCCGGCGTGCTTGAAGGTGCGCGCGTGCACATCGAAGACCTCGCCGATGGTGCGTCCGGGCCGCAGCGCCTCCTGGCAGGCGTCGAGCGCCTCCGCACAGGCGCGGTTCATGTCGGCATGGCGCGGTCGCGGGCGGCCGGTGAGGATGTTGTACATCGTGCAGGCATGGTAGTGCCGGTAGGCCGCCCCCGGCTCGAAGACCACTTGGTCCGACGCTCCCACCGTCTCGTCCCCGGTGTGGTAGCGGCCGAAGAGCGCCTTGTCCCCCGCCCCCATCGGCCAGCGGCTCGCGGAGGGATCCCCCCCGCCTTCGCAGAGCGCCTGCATCATCGCTCCGTAGACCGCCATGACGGAGGCGCCGGGCACGGTCTCCTCGATGCTCACCGCGAGCATGCGGTCGCAGAGCGCACCGGCCTCGCGCACGTACTCGAGCTCCGCGTCGCTCTTCACCAGACGCAGCAATCTCACCAGATCCGATGCGTCGACCAGATCGCAGAAGCCGCCGAGCGCGGCGTCCACCATCTTGGCCCTCTGCCCGGTGAGGCCGTAGGCGTGATACTCGACCCCGAGGCGCTTGCCGCGGCAGCCGTAGTCCTCGAGCATCGCGCGCAGGTCCTCTCCCGGCGTCGCGTCCTCGCGGTCGTACCAGATGCGCACGTCCGCGACGATCGAGGTCTCCCGCGACTGGATGCGGTCGGCGGTGCGAGTGAGGAGCGCGAGCTCCCCCCCGGCGCCCAGGTACATGCCCTGGAACATCGTGTAGCCGCTCGTGTCGTAGCCGGTGAGGTAGTACATGCTGTCCTGGCGGAAGAGGACCAGACCGTCGAGGCCCTCTGCGCTCATGCGCGCGCAGGCGGCCCGGATGCGGCGGTCGAACTCTTCGCGGGAGAAATGCAGGGTAGGCACGGCGCTCCCTCCCTCAACCTTCGTCCGTCTTCCGGCCGGACACCGTCTCGGCCATCAGACAGTAGATCTCGAACATCATCTGCACCCCGTTGAGACCGGTGACTCCGGAAGGATCGAAGGGCGGAGAGACCTCCACCACGTCCCCCGCCACGATATCGAGTCCGCGCAGGCCGCGCAGCATCTGCATCGCCTCGTAGGTGTTGAATCCTCCCACCTCCGGGGTACCGGTCCCCGGCGCGTACACCGGGTCGAGGCCGTCGACGTCGAAGCTCACGTAGGTGGGACCGTCGCCGGCCACTTCGCGCGCCTTCGCAACGACCGCGGGGAGCCCCATTGCATAGAGCTCCTCGATGTGGATCACGGTCATCCCTTTCTCGTAGCTGTAGGCCCACAGGGGTTCGGCGGGGCCGCGGATGCCGATCTGGATGGTGCGCTTCGGGTCGAGCGCGCCCTCCTCCACCGCCCATCGGAAGGGTCCGCCGTGATGGTGCTTGTGGCCGAAGAGCTCGGGGCCGGTGTCGCAGTGGGCGTCGAAGTGGACGAGACCCAGCGGGCCGGTCCGCTTGGCGAGCGCGCGCATGATGGGCAGGGTGATGGCGTGGTCACCGCCCGCGCTCAGGGGAGCGATGCCGGCGGCGCACACCCGGTCGTACCAGGCCTCGATCTCGGCGATCGCCCGGTCGAGCTCGTAGACCCCTTCGATGTAGACGTCGCCCAAGTCCGCGGCTCTGGCGAGCTCGTGGGGCCGCACTCCGGTCTGGTGGTTCTGGGCTCCCATCAGGGTCGACTGGTCCCGGAGGTGGCGCGGTCCGTGACGCGCCCCCGGGCGGTTGGTGACCGCGCCGTCGAAGGGCACCCCGATGAGACCGATGTCGATGTCGGCCCAGTCCTTCTCGTCCTCGAGGAGGGGGCGGCGCAGGAAGGTCGCCACCCCGGAGTAGCGGGGCACATACTTCTCACCCCACGCCGCCCGGCGTTCGTCGGGGACGCTGGGGGCGCGTTCCTCGTCGTTGCTCATCCGCTGCCTCTCCGAAACGGGGGGAAGTCGAAAGGGCGGCAGAGCGCCCCTTCGCGCGGCGGGAATTGTAACGTCTGCCGCCGATGCGGTCGCGGGGCGGAGACCGGGCACCGGGCCACGCCCGAGGTGGCGCGGGACCGCAGCGCGGCGGGGCCGAGTCCTACCCGATGCGAGCCCGGAGCTGACTCCGCCCCCTTCGTCCCGTCTCATCATGTGTTCGCGCGTACCGGGTTGGGAGGCGGAAGGAGCCGTGGTATCGTCATTCGGGAAGTGGCTGCACCCGACCCGGGCGTTCCGTACCGAG
>CAYFYD010000160.1:0-8441 GCA_964347195.1 uncultured Ectothiorhodospiraceae bacterium | reverse complement strand
CCGGCTCCTTGGAGCCGGCGGGGGGCGGCGGCGAAGGGGGAGGCGGGGAGCGGCGCGGCTCAGCGTCCGCCGAGCACCGCGATGTAGTCGGTCACCCAACGGTAGTAGGGCACGCACTGTCCCTGGGTCTCGCACCGGGAACGGGGCGTCTTCCAGAAGTGGATGCGCTCGAAGTTGCCGAGTCCGTTGATGTTGCATCCGTCCGGTCCGAGCAGCGGATTGCCCTCGCAGGCGTCGAGCACCACCGGCACCGACCCGAACCACGCCGCGAGATCGCCCTGGAGCTTCGGGTTGATGGAGTGCTCGAGCCACAGGTACGAGCAGTTCGGGTGGGGAGCGTCGATGTGCATCATCGTGGTGTCGGCCCATCCCGTTGCGCCCTCGCTCGGCACGACGCTCGCGATCGGCTGCTCCTTGGCCACCAGCAGGTTCACCTGGAAGGGCCACGCCGAAGAGGCGACCACCCCCTCGTTGGTGAAGTCGTCGATCTGGATGAAGGGGTCGTGCCAGTAGCGGTTGACGATCTTGCGCTGCTCGCGCAGCAGGTCGAGCGCCACCTCGTACTGTTCCTCGTTGAGCTCGTAGGGGTCCTGGATACCGAGCTCGGGCTGGTGCGTCATGAGGTACAGTGCGGCGTCGGCGATGTAGATGGGGCCGTCGAAGGCCTGGATGCGTCCTCGATTGGAGTTGCCGTCCGGCAGCGTCATCTCCTCGAAGACCACGTTCCAGCTTTCGGGGGCTTCGGCGAACACTTCGGTGTTGTAGGCGAGCACGTTGGAGCCCCACTGGTAGGGCACGCCGTAGTGCCTGCCGTCGACGTGGTGCCAGGGGGCCTCCTGGAGCCTCGGGTCGATGGTGCTCCAGCTCGGCACGAGGTCGATGTTCACCTCCTGCACCCGTTTGCCCGCGATCAGGCGCAGGCTCGCGTCGCCGGAGGCAGTCACCAGGTCGAAGCCGCCCTCGTTCATGAGCGCGACCATCTCGTCGGAGGTCCCCGCGGTCTTCACCCGTACCTGGCAGCCGCTCGACTCCTCGAACATGGTGACCCAGTCGAAGTCCGGACTGGTCGCGCCGCGCTCGATGTAGCCGGGCCACGCGACGATGTCGACCACCCCCTCCGGCTCGCCGATCTCCTGGAGCGGCGCCGCGGCCGCGGCCATCCCCAACGTGAAAGCGGCGCAGAACGCGCCCGTTTGCAGAATGCGCTTGTGCATTGAAATCTCCTCCGAGGTGGCAATCGAGCCGCGCCGGCGCCTCTTGCCGCGTGCCCGTGCGGCGCGAATGATAGGAGGGCGACCGAGCGCGCGCAACGCGGATCGTTTTCTCGGGCGTCGCCGTGTCCTGGTTCTCAGGGCCATCCCGAAGTCGGAGACATCCCACTGATCCGCCCTGTTTTCCAGCGGCAGTTTGAACAAGCTCGTTTTATATTTGAAATCAATCGGTTATGACAGAAAACAAGATGGCCCTGGTCCTGGTTCTCGAGCATCTTGATGTCTGATGGATCAAGCACTACGATGCGCTCCATGCGCACCACCCTGACCATAGACGACGATCTCGCACGGACTCTGCAAGAGCTCGCGCGTCACGGTGGAAAGAGCTTCAAGGCGGTGGTCAACGAGGTGCTGCGGCGGGGGCTCACGACCGGCGAGAAGCCGCCTGCACGCCGAGAGCCCTTCAAGGTAGCATCGGCGCCGCGGGGGTTCGTCGCCGGCATCGATCCGCTCGAGCTCAACCAACTGACAGACGAGTTGGAGGTCGAGCGCTTCCTCGCGAGAAGCCACCGGGAGCCGCCTTGCGCGTGATTCTCCCGGACATCAATCTGCTGGTGTACGCGTACAACGAGGACGCGCCGTTTCACGAGCCTGCGAAGGCATGGTGGGAGAGATGCTTGTCGGGAACGGAGCCGGTTGGCCTCGCATGGGTCGTGATGCTCGGGTTCGTCAGGCTGATGTCGAGCCGGAGGGTGCTGACGGAACCCATGGCTGTCGATGAGGGGGTACACCAATGCAGGCTGTGGCTTGCGCAGCCGAACGTCCGGATCGTCACCCCGGGTCCGATGCACATCGATGGGCTGGCGAGCCTCCTGGCCGGGCCGGCGATCAGTCCGAACCTGGTCACGGACGCGCATCTCGCGACGCTCGCAATCGAGCATCAGGCGGAGCTGCATTCGAACGACAGTGATTTCTCCCGCTTTTCAGGGTTGAGGTGGCGTAATCCAGTCGCCCGCACCGGAACGTAGCGCCCCTCTGTGCTACCCGGTTCGGAGCGGATGACGGCTCGTGCGACGTCGCCGACGTCGCCGTGACGGAGACGCCAATCGGAGATGGGGGCCGGTATGACCGAGAGAATCCGCTGAGGGACGGGCTCCGTGTTCCAGCTCGAGAGCGTAGTGCCGGACATCCGGTTCCTTCTCGTCGGTGTGCCCCTGACCCTCGGGATCACCTTCGGCGCCTTCCTGGCCGGTACCGTCGTGTCGCTGCCGATGGCGGTGGTGCGACTCGCCCGCACGCCGGTGATCGATCAGTTGACCTTCGCCTGGATCGAGTTCTTCCGCACCACCCCGCCGCTGGTGCACGTCGTCTGGGCCTACTACGTGTTTCCGATCGTCTTCGACATGCGGCTCTCGGCTCTCACCGTGGTGGTCGCCGCGCTGGCCGCGAACACCAGCGCGCAGATGGCGGAGATCTTCCGCGCCGGCATCCAGTCCATCCCGAAGGGCCAGGGAGAGGCCGCGACGGTGCTGGGCCTGACCCCCTGGCAGCGCCTTCGCCACGTCATCCTGCCGCAGGCCCTCCGCCTCATCATGGCGCCATCGGCGAACACCCTGGTGAGTCTGCTCAAGGATTCCTCGCTCGCGGCGATCATCGCGGTCCCGGAGCTGATGAACCGCGGCCAGATCCTCTCGATCGACACCTTCCGGCCGCTCGAGGTGCTGACCCTCGTCGCCCTCCTGTACTTCGTGCTGACCTATCCCCTTGCCCTCGCCGCGGCTGCGCTCGAGCGGCGGAGCAGGGCGGCCTTCCGGACGCTGTGAACACGATGCCACGCGTCCCGGCAGGACCATCCGGAACGAGCGCATCACCTCATGAGGAAGAAACCATGCACAACCGACACCAGGAGAAGTTGATGCGGCGGGGCCACAGGGCTCTCGGCCGCCTGCGCACGGGCATGCTCGCGGGGTTCGTTGCCGGCCTCGCGTTGCTGGTCGGACAACCCGCCTCGGCCGGCGACAGCCTGCTCGACGAGGTCAAGGAGCGGGGCACCCTGCGCGTTGCGGGTGTCGTCTACCGGCCGCTCATCATGCGCCGGCCGACCGGTGAGTACTACGGTGCGGATCCCGAGATCCTCGCCCAGCTCGCCGGCGAGCTGGGGGTGGAGCTCGAGTTCGTCAACGCCGGTTGGGACACGGCGGTGGCGGGCATCACGACCGGCAAGTGGGACCTCGTGCCGGCACTTTGCGTGACGCCGAAACGAATGGAGGCGATCGACTTCTCGGAGACCTACCTGATGCTCGGCGGGGTGCTCACCGTGCTCGAGAGCAACGACAGGATCAACTCGATCGAGGATGCGGACGACCCGAGCGTCAACTTCGCCAATGTCGCGGGGGGCTGGGGCGAGCAGATCGCCGCCAAGGCTTTCCCGAACGCCACTCACAAGGGATTCGGGCAGGCCACGGACGACCAGATGGCGCTCGAGCTGCTGAGCGGGCGGGCCGATGCCACCATTTTCGATACCCCGGTGACGGTTTCGCTGCTCGTGGAGCAGCACGGAGACAAGTTCAAGTTCTTCCCCGACATGAAGACGCCGCTCGGGGTGCTGCCCTGCCCGGTGGCCTACGGTATCAAGAAGGGCGACACCGCCTGGGAGCAGGCGATCTCCGGCTTCATCAAGAGGAAGAAGGATTCGGGTGAGCTCGAAGCGCTGTTCGACAGATACATGACGGCGCAGTTCATCAAGGGGTAGCAGGCGGACGGGCTCGAGGCCCACAGGAGACCCATACGGTGGAGATCGACTGGAAGGTCGTCGCCGACTATCTGCCCAGTCTGCTGGCAGGCGCGCGGGTCACTCTCGCAATCACGGTGCTCAGTCTCGCGATCGGGACCGTGGTCGGACTGGCCCTCGCGCTTGCCCGGATCTCCGGATACCGGATCCTGTCATGGCCCGCCTATGCCTACATCGAGTTCTTCCGGACCACGCCGCCCCTGGTGCAGATCGTCTGGTTCTACTTCGTCGTGCCGGTGATCATCGGCACGGAGCTGAACTCCTTCCAGGCCGCGAGCGCGGCCCTCGGGCTCAACATCGCGGCGTTTCTCGGCGAGATCTTCCGCGCGGGCATCCAGGGCATCGATGCGACGCAGCGCGATGCGGCTCAGGTGCTCGGTCTCAAACGCATCGACATCTACCGCTTCGTAGTGCTGCCGCAAGCGCTCCGGATCGTGCTGCCGCCCGTCACCACCACGATCATGCTGCTCATCAAGGGTACGTCGCTCGCCTCCGCGATCGGCGCGATGGAGCTCATGCGGGTCGGCCAGCTCGTCTCCTTCGAGTCCTTCCGGCCTTTCGAGGTGTTGACCGCGGTGGCGGTGATCTACTTCGTCCTGACCTATCCGGTGGCGCTCGGGGCGCGCTGGCTCGAACGCAGGCTGGGCGCCGGCGAGTACTGATACCGGACGAGGAGGTCACCATGGGGATTCGCGAGGTTGAAGCCGTTCCCGCGAATGTCCCGTGTACGCCGCGGGTACGCATCGACTCCGCCTTCATGGCCCCCATCGGCCCGCCGGCCCCCGGCATCGACGGTACCGCGTCCTCCGATACAGCCGGTCCCCTCTGCCACGGGCGCGACGTCATTCAGGAGCTTTCACAGCGGGCTCGCTGCGTTGACGCGCAGGGAACTCTGGTTCGTGACCGGTGCGGGTCAGCTCCATGCAAGTCTGTCGCGCACGAGGGGAGCGGCGTGCGACAGCCCTACGGGGCGGGACCCGGCGTCACCCTCGACGAAGCCGCCATCGAGAGCCGGCGCGTGGACGGGGGTAGCGCCCCGTGAGGCGGAGTCAAGCGGAGGAGGAGGCCCGCACGGACGGGAGCGACGTATGCGTCGCGCTCCGGGGCCTGTGGAAGCGCTTTGGCGCGCTGGAGGTCCTGCGCGGCATCGACCTCGAGGTCGCCCCGGGCGAGGTCGTCGTGGTTATCGGTCCCAGCGGCTCGGGCAAGAGCACTCTGCTGCGTTGCGTGTGTCTGCTCGAGCCGATCCAGCGCGGCGAGATCGAGGTCGAAGGTGTGCCCATCGCCGCCGGCGCCGAGAAGCACGCGCGCAAGCCGGACAAGGCCACGGTGCGGCGCATGCGCCAGGAGATCGGGATGGTGTTCCAGAGCTTCAACCTGTTCCCCCACCTGACCGTCCTCGAGAACGTCACCCTGGCACCGCGCCGGGTCCGCAAGATGTCCCGGGAGAAGGCAGAGGACCAGGCGAAGGCGCTGCTCGAGCGCGTGGGTTTGCGCGACAAGGCGAACGAGCATCCTTCGCGCCTGTCCGGCGGCCAGCAGCAACGGGCGGCGATCGCCCGCGCGCTCGCCATGCGGCCGCGGGTCATGCTCTTCGACGAGGTCACCAGTGCGCTCGACCCGGAGCTCGTCGGCGAGGTGCTGCGCGTCATGCGTCAGCTCGCGCGCGAGGGCATGACGATGATGGTGGTCACGCACGAGATGGGCTTCGCACGGGACGTGGCGGATCGCGTCATCTTCATGGACGAGGGGCTCATCGTGGAGGAGGGCACCCCCGACCTCATGTTCACGGATCCCGGGGAGCCGAGGACGCGCGCCTTCCTGAGCCAGCTCCTGGAGCGGGAGAGGGGATTGCAGGACTAGCGCGCATCTCTCCCCGACCTCCTGTTGCGGACGCCGACACCAAAGCGCGGAGCGGGCGTACTCCCTCGAGCCACTTCGACATGGTCACCTCCATGGCTTCAGCGTCTCTCGGTCCGTGCACCCGCCCACCGCGGCGTCTCGACGCCCGTAGCTCACGAAGCTCGGGGAGACATGCGCGCTCGCACTCTCCCGGACTTCGTCCGACCGGCCGCCGGGAACCGGTCCCTTGTCCTGCGGCGCGCATCGCAGCACCTCGCTCGCCGCTTCGGGCCGATGTCGGGATCGGCGTTGCCGTCTCCCGGCGCGCCGCATGCCGAAGGGGCCTCTCAGCGGTCGAGGATCGCCCGCAGGAAGGCGATGGTGCGCGGATTCCGGGGCGCGTCCAGGACCGCCTCGGGGGGACCGCTCTCCACCTCCTGCCCGTGGTCCATGAAGATCACGCGGTCCGCGATGTTGCGCGCGAAGCCCATTTCGTGGGTGACGATGATCATCGCCATGGTGACTTCCTCCGCGAGCTCCCGGATGGTGTGCAGCACTTCGCCGACCGTCTCCGGATCGAGGGCGGAGGTGACCTCGTCGAAGAGCATCACCGCCGGCCGCATCGCGAGCGCGCGCGCGATGGCCACGCGCTGCTGCTGGCCGCCGGACAACTGCCCGGGGTAGTCCGGCGCCTTGTCCGCCATCCCCACCCGCCGCAACAGCCCCATGGCCCGTTCGTGGGCTTCGGCCTTCGGCATGCGCAGGGTGCGAAGCGGCGCCTCCATGATGTTCTCGAGCACGCTCAGGTGGGGAAAGAGGTTGAAGTGCTGGAAGACCATCCCGACCTTGCGCCGCACCCGGCGCAGGTTCCGGTGGTTGTCCCCGACGATCCGGCCCTCCTCCCACGCGCAGCCGAGCAGCTCGCCATCGACCTCGATGCGGCCGTGGTCCGGCGTCTCCAGCGTCATGATGAGGCGGAGGATCGTGGTCTTTCCCGAGCCGCTCGGCCCGATGATGACGAGCTTTTCGCCGAGATCGACGGAGAGATCCATGCGCTCGAGCACGGTGCGCTCGCCGAAGCGTTTCCGGACCTCGACCATGCGCACCGCCGGGGTCTCCCCGCTCTCGGTCCGCGAGGCGGTGTCGGCCCCCGCTCCCGGCGCCTTCGCATCAGGTCCGGGCAAGGCGGACCTCCAGGTGGCGGGTGAGCAGGGAGGAGGGATAGCTCAGGAGGAAGAAGATGAGCCCCACCAGGGTCAGCGTCTCCAGGTACCGGAAGGAAGAGCTCGCGATCAGGTTGGCGGTGTTGAGAAGCTCGTAGACGGTGATGGTGGAGAGAAGCGGGACTTCCTTGAAGAGCTGGATGAGGAAGTTCCCGAGAGCCGGGATCATCGGGCGAATCGCCTGCGGAAGGATGATGCGCCGCCAGACGGGGAGGAGGGGCAGACTGAGCGCGATGGACGCCTCCCACTGCCCCCGGTCGACGGCCCGGATTCCGGCCCGGTACACCTCGGAGGTGTAGGTGGCGTAGTGCAGCCCGATCACGAGGATCCCGGTCGGCTCCGCCGGCAGCTTGATGCCGAGCTCCGGAAGCACGTAGAAGGCGAAGAAGAGCTGCACCAGGAGGGGGGTGAGACGGACGGATTCCGTAAGCGCCCAGGCGGCGCGGGAAACGAGGCGGAGGCGGCTCATCCGCGCAACCGCGATCAACAGCCCCACCGCGAGGGCGACCGCAAAGCCCGAGAGCGCGATGCGAAGGGTGACGAGGGTCGCGGACAGCAGCTCCGGGAGGATCTCGACGACGTAGGCCCAATCCCAATCGACGTTCATGAGACCCTCCCGACCGCGAGCCGGCGGCGCACCCGTTCGTCCGCCAGCTTCGCCGCGGCGGAGATCGGCGCCGCGAGAACGAGGTAGATGAGCAGGACCAGCCCGAAGATCACGGTGGGACTGCCGAGGACCGCGGCCGACTGCCGGCCCGCGAAGGCGAGCTCCGTCACCGTTATCGCGCTCAGGAGCGCGGTGCCCTTCAGCAGGTCGATGATCAGGTTGCCCCAGGGAATAATCGCCCGGATCAAGGCTTGGGGAACCAGGATCCGGGTGAGCGCCGTCCACTCCGAGAGGCTGAGCGCGACGCAGGCCTCGCGCTGACCTCGGGGCACGGCGCGCAGCGCGCCGCGCATCACCTCAGACCCGTAGGCTCCGACGTTCAGGCCGAGGACGAGGGTGCCGGCGACGATGGGAGAGAGGTGAACGCCCAGAAGCGGGAGGACGAAGAACACCCAGTAGATCTGGACGAAGGCCGACGACCCGCGGAAGAGCTCGACGTAGACCGTGAGGGGGATGGTGACGAGGCGGGGGGCGACCTCCCGCAGCACGCCGGCGACGAGCGAGATCGCGAGCGCCAGAATGCCGGCCTGAACAGTGACCTGGGCGGTGATCCCGGCGCCTCTGACGAGCGCCGGGATTACCGCCTCGACGATGTCCCACAAATGTTCGTCTCGAGGCCGGTCCGCATTTCTCACCGACCTCCTGTTGCGGCCGCCGATCCGCTCTCGGTGAGCGGGCGTACTCCCTCGAGCCACTTCGACATGGTC
>CAYFYD010000159.1:0-8478 GCA_964347195.1 uncultured Ectothiorhodospiraceae bacterium | reverse complement strand
GTAGCGAGGCCCTGCTGCGGGGCGCGGGCCGGGACCCGGCCCGGGTCACCGCTGCCGATGTGGGCTTTGCGCTCGCGCCGCGCATAAACGCGGCGGGACGACTCGAGGACATGTCGCTCGGCATCGAGTGCCTGCTCGCCCCGACCCCGGCCCTGGCCCGAGAGCGGGCCGAACGCCTCGACGCACTCAACCGGGAGCGGCGCGAGATCGAGAGGACGATGCAGGAGCAGGCGCTGTCCCACCTGCGGGGGCTCGCGCTCGGAGAGTCGAGCGCGCTCCCGCTCGGGCTCTGCCTCTACGACGAGCGATGGCATCCGGGGGTGGTCGGCATCCTCGCCGCGCGCGTCAAGGACCGATACCACCGTCCCGTGGTCGCCTTCGCCCGGGACGGCGAGCGCGCGCTCAAGGGGTCCGCGCGCTCCGTCGAGGGGGTGCACGTGCGCGACGTGCTCGACGCGGTGGCGGCCGCCCATCCCGGTCTCGTGACCCGCTTCGGGGGCCATGCGATGGCGGCGGGCCTGAGCCTCGAGCGTTCCCGTTTCGACGCCTTCGCGCGCGCATTCGATGCCGAAGTGCGCCGCCACCTCCCCGAGTCTGCACTGCGCGGGACGACCCTGAGCGATGGCGGTCTCGACCCGGAGCAACTGGATCTCGGGCTCGCCCGCCTGCTCCGGGAGGGCGGGCCCTGGGGGCAGGGCTTTCCCGAGCCCTGCTTCGACGGGGACTTCGACGTGCGGGAGGCACGGGTGGTGGGCGGGCGCCACGTGAAGCTCGTGCTCAGCCCCGCCGGCGCCGGCCGCCGGGTGGACGCCATCGCCTTCAACGCGGAGCCGGAATGGCCGGCGGAGCTCCGGCGCGCGCGCTTCGCGTACCGTCTCGGGGTCAACTTCTATCAGGGTCTCGAGTCCCCCGAGCTCGTGGTAGAGGACTGGGAGCGGCTCGCATGAGGGGGCCCGCCCCCCTCCCGTCATTCCCGCGAAAGCGGGAATCCATTCCCGTCATTCCCGCGAAAGCTTGTCCCCGGCCCCGATCGGGGGCGGGAATCCATCTCGGTCAACCAATCCCGAAGCTCGGGGTCTGAAGCCGTCATGACGACTTTGAAGCGCGATGAGCGTGCCGCGCTGCTGCGTCAGCGTCGCGCCTGAAGCGGTCATGCCGACTTTGAAGAGCTCTGTGATACCCGCCCGAGGCCGGTGACGCGCGCGCTGTCGCCAAGTACCATTGCGCGCCCCTGTCCACCATCAGGTCGGCGCCATGGCCATCGAGCTCACCGGAATCCTCGCCCGCATCAGGTACATGCAGGATCGACTGTCGGCCCTCAGGGGGTATCTTTGACTTCGACTCCCGGCAGGCCCGCCTCGAGGAAGTCGATCTCCACCTGGAAGAGTCGGGAGTCTGGGCGGACCCTTCCCGCGCCAGGGCGCTGAGCCGGGAGCGTGCCGCGCTCTCCGAGCTCGTGGAGGTGGTCTCCCGCGTCGCTGCGGGCCTCCGGGACGCCCCCGAGCTCCTCGAGCTCGCCCGCGACGAGGACGATCCTTCCATGCTGCGCGCGGTCGAGGAGGACCTCGAAGGTTGGGAGGCGGCCCTGACCCGTCTCGAGCTCCGGCGCATGTTCGGGCAGGAGATGGACGCCGCGAACGCCTTCCTCGACATCCAGGCCGGATCGGGGGGCACCGAGGCGCAGGACTGGGCGGAGATGCTGCTTCGCATGTACCTGCGCTGGGGCGAGCGGCGCGGATTCGACACCGAGATGATCGAAGCCTCGCCCGGCGAGGTCGCGGGTATCAAGAGCGCGACACTGCGCGTCACCGGGGACCACGCCTTCGGCTGGCTGCGCACCGAGACCGGTGTGCACCGCCTGGTGAGGAAGTCCCCCTTCGACTCGGGGCATCGCCGCCACACCTCCTTCGCGGCGGTGTACGTATCGCCCGAGGTCGACGACGACATCGCGGTGGAGATCAACCCGGCGGAGCTCCGCATCGACGTCTACCGTGCGAGCGGTGCGGGGGGGCAGCACGTCAACCGCACCGAGTCGGCGGTGCGCATCACCCACCTCCCCACCGGAGTGGTGGTGCAGTGTCAGAACGACCGGTCCCAGCACAAGAACCGGGCGACCGCGATGAAGCAGCTCAAGGCGCGGCTCTATGATCTCGAGCTCAGGAAACGCCGGGAGGACCGGCAGGTAATCGAGGACGCCAAGTCCGACATCGGCTGGGGCAGCCAGATCCGCTCCTACGTGCTCGACCAGTCGCGCATCAAGGACCTGCGTACCGGGATCGAGGCCGGCAACACGCAGGCGGTGCTGGACGGCGACCTCGACCGCTTCATCGAGGCGAGCCTCAAGGCGGGAGTGTAGGCGCGGTGGCGGAGAAGGAGAGCGACCAGGTCCGGCAGCGCCGGGACAAGCTCGCGGAGCTGCGGCCCCGCGGGGGGGCCTACCCGAACGACTTCCGGCGCGATGCGGAAGCGGGGGACCTGCAGGAGCGCTACCGCGACGTCGGGGCGGGGGAGCTCGACGAGTTGGCGCCGCGCGTCTCGGTCGCGGGCCGGCTCATGGCGCGCCGGGTGATGGGCAAGTCCTCCTTCGCCGATCTCCAGGACGGTTCCGGGCGCATTCAGGTCCTCGTGCGCCGCGACGAGCTGCCGGACGGTGTTTACGCCGAGTTCAGGCGATGGGACATCGGGGACATCGTCGGGCTGCGCGGCACGGTGTTCCGCACCCGCACCGGCGAGCTCTCGGTGCGCGCGGGCGAGGTGCGCCTGCTCGCCAAGTGCCTGCGTCCGCTTCCCGAGAAGTGGCACGGGCTCGGGGACACCGAGCTTCGCTACCGCCGGCGCTACGTCGATCTCATCACCAGCGAGAGCACCCGGCGGACCTTCCGCCGGCGCAGCCAAGTCATTGCCCTCATTCGCTCCTTCTTCGTCGAGCGCGGCTTTCTCGAAGTGGAGACGCCGATGCTGCAGAGCCTGCCCGGCGGCGCGATCGCGCGCCCCTTCCGCACCCACCACCATGCCCTCGGAATGGACATGTTCCTCCGGGTCGCGCCGGAGCTGAACCTCAAGCGCCTGGTGGTGGGCGGGTTCGAGCGGGTGTTCGAGATCAACCGCAACTTCCGCAACGAGGGCGTCTCCACCGAGCACAACCCCGAGTTCACCATGCTCGAGTTCTATCAGGCCCATGCCGACTACGAGGACATGATGGACCTCACCGAGAGCCTGCTGCGCGAGGTCGCGTTCCGGGTGACGGGGTCGAGCGCGCTCGGCTACCGGGGCGAGCGCATCGACCTCGGCCGGCCCTTCGCGCGCACCCGGCTGCGCGATGCCCTGCTCGAGCACCTGCCCGCGCTCGACGCGGATACGCTCGAGGACGAGGCGGCGTCGCGGGAGGTCGCGCGCGCGCTCGGGGTGGAGGTGCCCGAGGGCGCGGGCCGGGGCCGGGTCTGGATGGCGCTCTTCGAGCAGCGGGTCGAGCACCGGCTCCGCCAGCCCACCTGCATCACCGCCTATCCCACCGAGGTGTCTCCCCTCTCGCGGCGCAGCGACGCCGACCCCTTCGTGACGGACCGCTTCGAGCTCTTCATCGCGGGGCGCGAGATCGCCAACGGGTTCTCCGAGCTGAACGACCCCGACGAGCAGGCGCAGCGTTTCCGCGCCCAGGCCGCGGCCCGCGGGGCGGGCGACGAGGAGGCGCTGCACTACGACGCGGACTACGTGCGCGCGCTCGAGTACGGGCTGCCGCCGAGCGGCGGCGTCGGGGTGGGCATCGACCGGCTGGTGATGCTGCTCACCGACTCCGCCTCGATCCGCGACGTGCTCCTCTTCCCGCACCTGCGTCCGGAGGGCGGCGGGTAGAGGCCGAGCTACGCATGCGCGTACGTCATTCCTCGCAACCAGGTCGAGCAAGAGCGGGACCGGTCATCCCGCTTTACGACCTCGGGCCGCTGCGATGGTGGTCGGTCGCGGTAGTGGACCTGCCAGAGCGCATTCCGGGCCGGCATGGATCTGTAAAGATGAATCACGGGAATCCGACCGGTCCCGCAAGAGCACAGCGCAGGGACAGATGGCACCTCCGCGAGCGCACCCATCGCAGCCGATGGGAACGAACCCTGCCGGCGGGGACCCGCAACACCTCGGAGAACGTGCCCTGCACGCCGCACTGAGAGATACGGGTTAGCTGGCCTTGTCGCTCCTGCTCGGCATCGACACCGGCGGTACCTATACCGACGCGGTCCTGTTCTGCCGCGAGCGGGGGGTGGTGCGCAGCGCCAAGTCGCTGACGACCCGCGAGGAGCTCTCGCTCGGCATCAATGCCGCCGCGGCGCAGGTCCTGCCCGGGGAGTGCGCTCGGGTCGCGATGGTCTCGATCTCCACGACCCTCGCGACCAACGCGATCGTCGAGGGGCGGGGCTCGCCGGTGTGTCTGCTGATGGTCGGACAGGGGCCGGAAGCGCTCGCCCGGTCCGGGCTCGGCGCCGCGCTCGGCGGCGACCCCGCGGTGTTCATCGCGGGCGGGCACGACGCCACCGGCGCCGAGCTCGCCCCCTTGGACGAGGAGGCGGTGGGCGCGGCGGTTGCGCGGCATGCGGCCGAGGTGGCGGCCTTCGCGGTGGCGGCGCACTTCGCGGTGCGAAACGCCGCCCACGAGACCCGGGTGCGTGCGCTCGTGCGCGAACACGGCGCGCGGCCGGTTACCTGCTCGCGGGAGCTGAGCGATCACCTCGACGCGCCGCGCCGGGCGCTCACCACCGTGCTCAACGCGCGCCTGATCCCGATGATCACGGACCTGATCGCGGCGGTCGGGCGGATGATGACCGAGCAGGGCTTGAGCGCTCCGCTGATGGTGGTGAAGGGTGACGGCTCGCTCGTGCGGGCCGAGCTCGCCGCGCGGCGCCCGGTCGAGACCATCCTCTCCGGGCCCGCCGCGAGCATGGTCGGCGGCCATCACCTGTCGGGGGCGGGGGACGCGCTGGTCGTGGACATGGGCGGCACCACCAGCGACATCGCGGTGCTGGACCGGGGACGGCCCCGGCTGCGGGACGATGGCGCGTCGCTCGGTGGATGGCGCACCATGGTGCGGGCGGTGGCGGCCCACACGGTGGGGCTGGGCGGCGACAGCGAGGTGCACATCGACCCGAGGGGCGGCTGCGCCGTCGGTCCGCGCCGGGTGGTGCCGATGAGCCTGCTCGTGCAGGAACGGCCCGCGCTCCTCGAAGACTTGAGCCGGCGGGGCGAACGCATGCTCCACGATGCCGATCAGGTCCGTCTCGCGATGCTGGTGCGCCCGGCCGAGGCGATGCCCGCGGGACTCACGCGCCTCGAGCGCGAGCTGGTCGAGGCGCTCTCCCGCGGCCCCCGGTGGGTCTCGGAGGTGGCGGCCGACCGCGTGCTCCTGCGGGTGCTGGAGCGCCTCCGGCGGCGCGACCTAGTGGCACTCTGCGCGTTTACCCCGACCGATGCGGCCCATGTCCTCGGCATGCAGAGCACCTGGAGCACGGAAGGCGCGCGCGCCGCGGCGAAGCTGGGGCGACAGCTCGCGGGCGGCGCGGGCGGCTTCACCGGACCGGACCTCGAGTCCTTCTGCCGGCGGGTGGTCGATGCGGTAATCCGCGCGGCGGGACGCGCCACCGTCGCCGCCGCGCTCGACCACGAGCGCTCGGGGCTGGACACGAGCGCGGGCGCGGCCGGGGCATTGGTCGAGCGTGCGCTCGGTGCCCGCGGGGTCGATGCGGGTCGCGCTCCGGCCCTGCCGCCTCTCGATTCCTTCCCCGCGGAGTCGGGCCCGCCGGGCGAGCTGGTCGAGGTGACCCTGCGACTGCGGCGCCCCCTCGTCGCGGTGGGTGCGCCCGCCGCGAGCTACTTCCCCGCGGTGGCGGATCGCCTGTCGGCGGAGCTCTACGTGCCCGAGCACGCCGCCGTCGCCAATGCGGTGGGGGCGGTGGCGGCGGGGGTGATGCAGAGCGCGCGGATGCTGATCAGCTCGCCCTCGACCGGATGCTTCCGGGTGCACGCGGGAGCGGACGTGGAGGACTTCTCGCAGTACGAGGAGGCGCGGGTGCGGGCCCGGGAGCTGGCGCAAGCGCTCGCACGCGAGAAAGCCCGCGCCGCGGGCGCGGACGACGTACACGTGGAGACGGAAGAGCAGGACTTGCGCGCGCCGGCCGCGGGCGGCGAGGAAGTGTTCATCGAGACCGCGATCACCGCGACCGCGTTCGGCCGCCCCGCCTTGACGTAGCCCGGAACCCGCTCTAATGAACCCGGCACGAGCCCACACCGACAGGAACGCGAGACGCACGATCGACCGCGCCCGAGCGACGGCCGACGACGACCATCGGCGCGTTACCCGCGAAGACGCGCCGGTACCGAACGAGCACGTGGAGCGCGTCGAAGGACGGCTGGCATTCCACCCCCTGTGGATTCCGCGCACGTCGACGCTGCGCTACCTCAACGGGCAGAGCGCACTCAATCTGAGGAGCCGCGAGATCGGCGGTCCGGGCGACTGGCACGGCTCGTTCTGGTGGTGTCCGGTCGAGGGCGTGCCGCGGGCGTGCCACTTCGCGTTCGTGAGCGACGCCGGCCCCTACGCTGCGCGCACCCTCGAGCTCGCGCGCTGGCTCGGCGAGGAGGAACTTTCGGACGCGCGCGAAGCACTCGAGGCATACCGCCACCCGGCGAGCGGACGGAACGAACCCGTGCACTGCACAACCCATGTGCGCGCGATTATCGAGAAGGCATGGGGAAAGCTCGCCGCCGCACCGCAACGGCAAGGAGCGCGAAGCCTCCTCTCGGCACTGGACCCGACAACCATCGCGCGATGGATCCGGGCCGAACGGGACTGGCTGCGCCTGCACGCGCTCGCGAAGCGCGTACGCCACGAACTCCTCACCCGGCCGGACGAGCGCGAGATCTGGGAAGCATGGCGCGTCCGGCAATGCCCCGAGGGCTTCTGGATGCGACCCGAAGCGAGATGGACCGGGGATTGATGTGAGCGCAAGAAGACACCGTGTCCCCGCGATCGAAAGCACCGCGGCGGAGGAACTCCTCCACGGACTTCTCAGAGAGCTCGCGGCGCATCTCAGCCAAGCCCTCGCCGACGACGGCATACGGCACGGATTCATCGGGGGAACCGCGCTCAAGATCGGTTACGGCCTGACCCGCCCGAGCACCGACCTCGACGTGAAGGTCGAAACACCCCGGTACTTCACGACGTACGTCGGGCGCGCGAACCCCCGACGCGGAATAGACATCGCGGCCTGGACCGGGGTGCAACGGGTGCCCCGATGGCTCAGCGCTCGCGCCGCTGACGGCCCGCGGCGACGCGCAGGCGCAGGGCGTTGAGGCGGATGAAGCCGGCCGCGTCCTTCTGATCGTAGGCGCCGCGGTCGTCTTCGAAGGTCGCGATGCGCTCGTCGAAGAGGCTGTCGCGCTCCGATTCCCGTCCGGTCACGAGGACGTTGCCCTTGTAGAGCTTGACGCGCACCCGACCGTTGACGCGGGTCTGGGTCTCGTCGATGAGCCCCTGCAGGGCGCGGCGCTCGGGACTCCACCAGTACCCGTTGTAGATGAGCGACGCGTAGCGCGGCATGATCTCGTCCTTGAGGTGAGCGACCTCGCGGTCCAGCGTGATCGATTCGATGGCCCGGTGCGCCTTCAGCATGATGGTGCCGCCCGGGGTCTCGTAGCAGCCGCGCGACTTCATGCCGACGTAGCGGTTCTCGACGATGTCGAGACGGCCGATCCCGTGCTCCCCGCCGATCCGGTTCAGCTCGGCGATGACTGCGGCGGGAGCCATCCGCCGGCCGTCGATCGCGGCGATGTCGCCGCCCTCGTACTCGAGCTCGACGTAGCGCGGCGTGTCGGGGGCCGCTTCCGGAGACCGGGTCCAGAGCCACATTCCCTCCGCGGGCTCGGTCCAGGGGTCCTCGAGCTCGTTGCCCTCGTAGGAGATGTGCAGCAGGTTGGCGTCGGTCGAATAGGGCGACTCGTTGCCTTCCCCGCGCGCGATCGGAATGCCGTGCTCCTCCGCGTAGACCAGGAGGCGCTCGCGCGAGTGAAGGTCCCACTCCCGCCACGGCGCGACCACGCGGATGTCCGGGTCGAGGGCGTAGGCGGAGAGCTCGAAGCGGACCTGGTCGTTGCCCTTCCCGGTGGCGCCGTGGGCGACGGCGTCGGCCCCGCACCCCGTCGCGATCTCGACCAGGCGTTTCGCGATGAGGGGCCGGGCGATGGAGGTGCCGAGGAGGTACTCGCCCTCGTAGACCGCGTTGGCCCGGAACATCGGAAACACGAAGTCGCGCGCGAACTCCTCCCGGAGGTCCTCGATGTAGACCGCGGACGCCCCGAGCGCCTCCGCCTTGGCGCGGGCGGGTCCGAGCTCCTCGCCCTGTCCGAGATCGGCGGTGAAGGTGACGACCTCGCAGCGGTAGGCGTCCTGGAGCCACTTCAGGATGACGGAGGTGTCGAGGCCGCCCGAGTAGGCGA
>CAYFYD010000158.1:0-8525 GCA_964347195.1 uncultured Ectothiorhodospiraceae bacterium | reverse complement strand
TCGCCTGATTCCAGTACTTCGAACCCCGCAACTCGACTTCTGAATGGTCCTGGCCCGGTGCCGCTCGCGCTGGAACTCCCGCGCCCGGTCGTTGCGGATGGTGACACCGCCCGCGCAGGTCCGGAAGGTGTCGTCCCCGACCTCGACGCCGGCGAAGTACCCGGGATCGCCGCGCTCCCGCGCCCGGAGACCGAAGCGCGACGCACGCCCTGGCGCCGGACGGTGTGGAAGGACTATCGCCTCACGGCATGGCGAAGTCCGGCGTGAGTTCCACCAGCTCGCGCTCGTAGGGGACGGCGTCGTCCGGCGGCAACTCGCCGAGCTCGCGGGCGTAGCGGTAGCCGCTGTACACCGCGGCGGCGATGGTGCCCGGGGCGAGGCAGTCGCCGACCCGCGTCACGCGGCGAACGCCTGCGCTCGTAAGCGCGGCCTCGTCCGCCAGGAGCTCGTGGTACAGCGCGTCGTCGGCGAGCGGCGCGGTGACCAGCACCAGGGTGGCGCAGGCGCGCTCGAAGAGGTCGCCTCCGAACACCGGCTCGATGGTTGCCGTGCCATCGCCGAGCGCGCTCACCGCGTGGTTCGCCAGCACCTCCACGCCCGCCTCGCGCATGCGGATCTGAATGCGGCGCAGCTCGAGCGTGTACGTGGTCCAGGCCGACACGAGAGGCTCGGGGGTGACCAGCGTCACCTCGTGTCCTTCCCCGGCCAGCTTCTCCGCGATGACGCCCCCCATGTAGTAGTGGTCGTCGTCGAAGACCACGACCGGGCTCTCCACCGCCGCCCCCCGCATGATGTCGTCGGGGGTGCGCACCCGGTCGGGGAAGTCGAGCGCGCCCGCCATCGGATGCTCATGGTGGCGGCCGGCGCCGTCGCGACGCCAGGTCGAGCCGGTGGCGAGAGCGACCAGGGGACAGCCGGCCTCGCAGACCTGCGCCGCGTCGAGGCGGCTCGCCCGGTACACCTCGACCTTGGGCAGCTTGTGGAGCTGCCCGACGCGCCAGTCGCGCACCCGCCCCCAGGCGGAGAGGCCGGGGAGACGACTCTCGAGCGCGACGCGTCCCCCGAGCTCGGTGCCGGCTTCGGCGAGCACCACCTCGTAGCCGCGCTGGCCGAGCGCGCGCGCCGCCTCCAGGCCCGCCGGCCCCGCCCCGACCACGAGCACGCGCTCGTCGCCGCTCCGGGCGGGGATCCGCTCGGGGTGCCAGCCCTTGCGCCACTCCTCTCCCTTGGTCGGATTCTGGGTGCAGCGCATGGGTGCGCCGAGGTTGTCGCCGGACACGCAGATGTTGCAGCCGATGCACTCCCGGATGTCCTCGATGCGGCCCTCCTCGATCTTCTTCGGCAGGAAAGGGTCCGCGATCGAGGGGCGGGCAGCGCCGATCATGTCCAGCACCCCTTTGTGGATGAGGCTCACCATCCGGTCCGGTGAGGTGTAGCGCCCGACTCCGACCACCGGCTTCGAGGTGATCTGCTTGACGAAGCTGGTGTAGGGCTCCTGGAAGCCCTCCTCGGAGAAGCGGGAGGTGACGGAGTCGTTGTCCCAGTCGCTGCAGTTCACGTCCCAGAGGTCGGGGAGCTCGCCGAGCATCTCGAGCACCTCGCGGCCCTCACGCTCGGCGAGGATCCCCTTCTCGCCCATGAGCTCGTCCACCGCGAAGCGCACGACGACTCCCATCGAGCCGCCGACCGCCTCCTTGGTGTCCTCGATGACCTCGCGCAGCAGGCGCGCGCGGTTCTCCATCGAGCCGCCGTACTCGTCGCGGCGCTGGTTGTGGCGCGGCGAGAGGAAGTGCATGAGGAGCGAGAGGTCGTGGGCGGCATACACGCACACGATGTCGAATCCCGCCTTCTTCGCGTTCAGCGCGGCGCGCCGGTGCCAGCGGCGGTAGTCAGCGATATCCGCCTTGGTCATCGCCCGCGCATGGACCGGCGCGATGCCCTCGACCGGCCGTGCACACGGCGCCATCGGCACCTCGCGGCTGGTCAGGTTGCTGGCGTGATGGCCCATGTGGGTGAGCTCGATCGAGGCGAGGCTCCCGTGCCGGTGCACGAGCTCCGCCATGCGGGCCAGGGTGGGGATGTCGCGCTCGTCCCACAGCCGGACCTCGTGCCCGGTCTCGGTGGTGGGATGAATGTCGCACTGCTCGGTGCTGACGACGGCCCAGCCCCCTTCCGCCTTCACTCCGCGCATCACGGCCATCGCGGTGGGGTGGTTCCGACCCATGCCGTTGCAGTGGGGCACCTGGTAGAAGCGGTTGCGGGCGGTGACCGGACCGATCCGGACCGGCTCGAAGAGGATGTCGTAACGCGGGTCCCGGGACATTGGCTCGAGCTCCTTGGATAGCGGCAGTCTCTGAAGAGCCTCGTGCTTCCGGCTCGCGCGCCTCGCCGCTCAGGCGGCCCCGGCCGGCGCCGCTTCGGGCTCCCGCATCCGGATCACCGGCTCCACCGCGCGGAGCTCGTCGATCGGGATGTGGCAGGCGACGACGTGACCCTCCCCGTGATCCTGCAAGGGGGGGCGCGACTCGTCGCAGATCGCGCCGAGGTGCCGCGGGCAACGGGTGCTGAAGGGGCAACCGATCGGCGGGTCGAGGGCGCTCGGCAGGTTGCCGGAGAGCAGGATCTCGCGTTTGGTGACTTCGGGATCGGCGATGGGGATGGCGGAGAGCAGCGCCTCGGTGTAGGGGTGGTAGGGTGGGTCGAACACCTGCTGCGTCGTGCCCCGTTCCATGATCTGGCCCAAGTACATGACGACGATGCGGTCGGAGAGGTAGCGCACCACGCTGAGGTCATGGCTGATGAAGAGCAGGGTGGTCTTGTTCTCGCGCTGGATCTCCATCAGCAGCTCGGTGACCGCGGCCGCCACCGAGACGTCGAGGGACGAGACCGGCTCGTCCGCGACCACCAGCGACGGATTGCCGGCGAAGGCGCGGGCGATGCCGATCCGCTGCTTCTGCCCCCCGGAGAGCTGACGCGGACGCCGGTAGTAGAAATCCCGGGGGAGCTTGACGGTATCGAGCAGGCGCAGCACCCGCTCGCGCACCTTGCGCCGGTCGCTCTCCACCCCGAAGCGCTTGATCACCCGGCCGATCTGCCACCCGATGGTGTGGCTCGGGTTGAGGGTGTCGAAGGGGTTCTGGAACACCATCTGCAGGGATCTGATGCGCTTCGGGCCGCGCTCGCGCACCGGGATGGAGCCGATGTCGCTCCCTTCGTGGCGCACCTCGCCGTCGGTGGCGGTCTCGAGCCCCATCAGCACCTTGGCGAAGGTGGACTTGCCGCACCCCGACTCGCCGACGATGGCCACCGTCTCCGCGCGGCGCGCGTCGAAGTCCAGCGACTCGTTGGCCTTGACGTAGCGCACCCGGTCGCCGCGGACCCACGCCATGATGGAGCGGTCCTCGACCTCGTAGTACTTCTGCATCGCGTCGACTTCGAGCACGGTATCCCCGAGCCGGATCGGGTCGGCCTCCGTCGCCGGGGCGATCCGGGCGCCGTGGTCGATCTGCCGGAAGCGGCGGCAACGCACGCGGTGAGCGCTGCCGTTCGCCGGCTCGACCGGCTCGATGGGGATGACTCCGCGGTCGCAGCGTCCCGCCGTGAAGTGCTCGCAGCGCGGGCCGAAGTTGCATCCCTCCGGCCGCTCGTGGGGCAGCGGCAACTGGCCGCGGATCGGCCGCAGCGGCGCGCTGTTCTTGTCGGTGGCGGGAAGGGGAATGCAGCCGAAGAGCCCGTGGGTGTAGGGGTGCCGGGGGTGATGGAAGAGCTCGTCTATCGTGCCCTCCTCCACGACCTCTCCCGAGTACATGACGGCAACCCGGTCGCAGACCTCGAGGATCAGCCCCAGATTGTGCGAGATGTAGATCTGGGCCGCGCCGTACTTCTTGCCGATGTCCCGGACGAGGTCGACGATTCCCGCTTCCACCGTGACGTCGAGGGCGGTGGTCGGCTCGTCGAGCAGCAGCAGGGAGGGGTTCGAGAGGAGCGCCATCGCGATGACCGCGCGCTGCTGCTGGCCGCCCGAGAGCTGGTGGGGGAAAGAAGCGAGCACGCGCCGCGGGTCCGGCAGCCGGCAGTCGGCGAGGATGGTGGCGGCCCGATCGAGAGCCTCGCGCTCGCTCACGCCCTCGTGGAACATCGGGATGTCCTTGAGCTGGGAGCCGATGGTGAGGCTGGGATTGAGCGCCGCGAAGGGCTCCTGATAGATCATCGCGATCTCGGAGCCGCGCAGGTTCATGAGCGCGTCCCGGTCGAGCGAGCGGAGATCCTCGCCCTTGAACTTGATGCTGCCGCTCTTGACCGAGCCGTTGGTCCCCATGTACTGCATGATCGCGAGCGCGACGGTGGACTTGCCGCAGCCGGACTCTCCCACCAGCCCCACGCTCTCGCCCCGCTCGACGGTGAGCGAGAAGTCGATGACCGCGGGGATCTCGCCCGCCCGAGTCCAGTACGAGATGTTGAGATCCCGGATCTCGAGGAGCGGCGGGTTGCGGCTACCGGCGACCATCGCTCAGTCGCGCAGCGAGATCTCGCGCAGTCCGTCGGCCATCAGGTTGAACCCGAGGATGAGCGTCGAGATCGCGATGCAGGGGAAGACTGTCATGTGGGGGAAGGTGATCGCCATCCCCCGGCTCTCGTTGATCATGCCGCCCCAGTCCGGGTCGGGAGGAGGCAGTCCCAGCCCGAGGAAGCCGAGCACGCCGATGGTGATGATGACGTAGCCGAGCCGCAGGCAGGCATCGACGATGAGCGGGCCGCGGGCGTTCGGCAGGATCTCGACCAGCATGATCCACCACGCCGGCTCCCCGCGCGTCTCCGCCGCGGCCACGTATTCCCGGGTGCGGAGATCGAGCACCAAGCCCCGGACGATGCGCATGATCCCGGGACCGCTCGCGAACACGATCGCGACCACGATGTTGACGGGGGACGCGCCGAAGTGGGCGATGATGAGGATGTAGAGGACCAGGACCGGAAACGAGAGGATGAGATCGGCGAAGCGGGACAGGATGTTGTCGGTCCAGCCCCGGTAGTAGCCGGCGCAAAGACCCATGACGATGCCCACCGCGTAGGCGCACACGGTGGCGAGCGGGGCGTAGATGAGCACCTTTCTCGCGCCCCACACCAGGCGCGAGAAGACGTCCCGCCCCAGGTTGTCGGTGCCGAGGAGGTAGAAGTTGTCCACTTCGTTCGTCGGGCAGTAGTCGTGCTGCCACCACGGCGGGCAGCGAAAGGGATCCTGGGTGGCGAGCGGGTCGTAGGGCGCGATCAGGGGGGCGAAGACCGCGACCAGCACCCAGAACGCGACCAGGGTGACGCCCACCATGCCCACCGGGCTCTCGCGCAGCAGGCCGATGGGCCCGAGCGCCTTGCGCAGCGCGGCGCCCGCCCCGGGGGCGGGCAGCGCGATCTCGGCGCTCGGAGCGGCCATGAGTCGACTCCTCAGGTGAAACGGATACGCGGGTTGAGGTAGGTGTAGGCGATGTCGGCGATGGTCTGGGTCCCCACCGCCACGAACACCGCGACGAGGGTGCAGGCCTCGATGAGATAGATGTCCTGGCTGAGCGACGCATCGAGGAGCAGGGCGCCGAATCCCTTGTAGGAGAAGAAGACCTCGACCACGATGACCCCCGAGAGCAGCCAGTTCACCTGCAGCATGATCACCGTGAAGGGGGCGATCAGCGCGTTGCGCAGCGCATACTTCCAGATCACCCGCGCATAGGGCAGGCCCGCGAGGACCGCGGTGCGCACGTACTGGGTGGTCATCACTTCCGCCATCGAGGCGCGCGTCATGCGTGCGACGTAGCCGAAGTCGTAGAGCACCAGCACCATTACCGGCATGACGAGCTCCAGCACGTTGAAGCCGTCGGCCATGGAGCTGGTTCCCGGGAGGATCCCGAGAACGAACACGAAGAGCGCGGCGATGAACACCGCGCTCGCGAACTCCGGCACCGAAGTGGTGGCGATGCAGGTGACCGATATCGATCGGTCGAGCTTCGAGCCCTCCCGCATGCCGGCGAGGATACCGAGCACCAGGGAGAGGGGCACGATGATCCCGAGCGCGTAGGTGGCGAGAATGACCGTGTTCCACACCCGGGGCCACAGCACGTCGGCGACCGGGGCCGAGTACCTCACCGAGCGCCCGAAGTTCCCGGTGGCCACGTTGCCGAGCCAGCTCACGTAGCGCTCCGCGATCGGCCGGTTGTAGCCGTTCCGCTCGAGCCAGGCGGCACGCTGCTCCGGCGTCGTGTACTGGCCGATGACCCGGACCGCGACGTTCTCCTTGTCGATCTCGAGCAGCGCGAAGAGCACCATCGACACCACCAGCATGGTGAGCGCCATGAAGCCCAAGCGCTTCAGGATGAAGAGCAGCATGGGACCCTGGGGTCGTCAGGGGGAGCCGGCGCACTCACGCGCCGGCTCCGTCCGTTGCAGCCTCCCCGAAGGGAGTCCGCCGCCTCAGGCCGGCTCGACCGCCAGCAGGTCGGCGAAGTAGTACAGGGTGGGGTGCAGCTCCACGCCCTTCACCCGCTTGTTGAAGGCGGTGAAGGACTTCCGCCACAGGGGCTGGGCGATGGGTCCGTCCTCCTGCATGAGCTTCTGGATCTCGGCCATCACCTCCCGGCGCGCGTCGACGTCGAGAATGCCCTCCGCCTTGGTCAACAGCGCATCGAACTCGGGGCTGTTATAGGCGGTCTCGTTCCAGGGCACCCCGGAACGATAGGCGAGCGACAGCACCATGACCCCCAGCGGGCGATGGGTCCAGCCGGTGAAGCCGAACGCGGTCTTGTCCCAGATGTCCCAGTAGGACGCCGAGGGCATCGAGTTGATCTTGGCGTTGATTCCGGCTTCCTTCCACTGCTCGACCATCGCCTGCACCGCAGCGATCTCCCAGGTCGGGTCCGGCTTGCAGTCGATCGTCACTTCGAGGCCGTCGGGGTGCCCGGCCTCGGCGAGCAGCTTTCTCGCCGCCTCCGGGTCCCGCGTCATTTCCGGCAGCTCGGCGTACTCCGGATGCATGGGGCCTACGTGATGGTGCTCCGCCTTGATGCCCCGGCCCTGGATGGCGAGCTGCAGGGTCTTGCCGCAGTCCGTGGCGAGGCGCATCGCCTTGCGCACCCGCGGGTCGGTGAAGGGCTCTTCGGTCACCCGCATGCGCACCACGCCGGTGCGTGCGGTTTGCTTGCTGTGGACCTGAAGGTGCGGAACGTTCTCGACCAGCGCGATCTGTTCGTAGTCCAGCTCTCCGACGCCCAGGACCTGCCCGGAGATGAGCGCGTTCACTTGCGCCCCGGCGTCGTCTCCGAGATCCAGGAACTCCATCGAGTCGAGATGCACCGGATTGCCCCACCAGTGGGGGTTGGTGTTCTTGATGATCACTTTCTCCCCGATTGCGGCCTCGACCACCTCGAAGGCTCCGGTACCGTTGGAGCCGACCCCGAACACGCCGCCTTCCTCCGGGTCGAGGATGTGCAGGGGGTAGTGGAAGAGGTGCTCGGGCACCGCGAGCTGGGGATTTCGGCAGTTGAGGCGCACGGTGTGGTCGTCCACCTTCTCGATCGCGTTGGCATCCCACAGTGCCGTGCCGTCTTCGTTCATCAGGTAGCCCTTCATGAGGCCGAGGACGGACGAGCCGGTGTCGGGATCGAGCACGTGCTGCAGGTTCCAGATCGCGTCGTCGGCGACGAAGGGGCGACCGCTGCGCCACTTGACGCCCTTGCGCAGGTGCAGGTGCCAAGTCTTCAAGTCGTCGCTTGCCTCCCAGCGCTCGAGCAGCCAAGGGTGGGTAATGTTGTTGGGATCAGTGCGGGTGAGGTGCTCGCAGGTGGAGCGGGTGTACTCGGAGCCGCCCCAGGCAAAGGTGTGGGGGCTGTCGAGCTCCGGGACCCGCCAAGCCATTCTGAGGTGGCCGCCCTTCGGCATGTCGGCGGCGGCGGCCTGCGGGAGCAGGCTCCGGCCCTCGATGCGGCCCGCGAACTCGTAGGCCGCGAGCGCCGAGACCCCGAGCAGGGTCGAGGTGCGCAGGAACTCGCGGCGGTCGATCTTCCGCTCCGCGAGGTTCCGCTTGAGTTTCGGGACGTACGGATGCTCTTTTTGGTCTCTCATTTCGATGCACTCCTCCATAGGTACTCACCGAGCACGGTGGAGGCGCAAGCCTAACGCCAAGGTTTCACCGTGACAAACCCGCCGGAACGACATAACGGAGACGCCGGGACGAGATACACCGCCGGCTCCGGCGCCGCGGCGCCCCCCGATGCCGCGTTCTCGCGCATCGTCCCGCCGGCGCGGGAGGGGGTCCCGGAGTTCTCACGGCAGGCGTTGCGAGACCCATCGTCCCGCTGGCGCAGGAGGGGGGCAGCGAGGCTCTTCGCGAGCTGCCAAGCCGGCATCGCGTCCCGTTGGCGCGGGAGGGGGCAATGCTCCGGGATCGTCCCTCTGGCGTGGGAAGGGCAATGCTCCGGGAATGTTCAGGAGTCGATGTCGGGCGCTCGTCCGGGCATCCGAGCCCGTCATTCCCGCACCCCCTC
>CAYFYD010000157.1:0-8542 GCA_964347195.1 uncultured Ectothiorhodospiraceae bacterium | reverse complement strand
GAAGCCGGCGAGCTCCTCGCGCAGGGCTGCACCACCACCTACAACTACTACGAGCAGGCCGGAGCCGGCTTCGCCGAGCGCGCCTGGAAAACTTTGCAGGACACGACCCCGCGCCCGGCCTGAACCACCGGGGCGACCGGGCAGCGGAGACCGTCCCGCCGGCGAGGTCCACCTCTCGCCCGAGGTCTACGGCGACGGCATCGACGTCGACCTCTGCATCGCCTGCATCGAGGCCGGGCGCGGCTTCGTCGAGGGCATCACGGTGAACGCCGAGATCGGCAGCCTGTCGATCTGCGGGCTCGACAAAATCCGCAAGGCGAAGGCCGCTCGAGCAGCGCCGGACGCCGCCCCCGGCCTCGCCCGACGCTCGAGTGACGCTTCCGCAGATTCCCGAGCTCAGGTTTCCGGAAGCGCTTCATCGCTCTCCCCCAGACCGCATGAGCTTCACACCAGGTCGTCCACATCGACGCGCAAAGCCTTGGCGATGCGCTTCATTGCGCTGATCGAGCCCGGCTTCTTGCCATTCTCGATCGCCGACAGGTATGACCCCGCAATGCCGGCAGCAGCGGAGAGTGCGCTGGCCGTCATGCCGCGATAGTCGCGCCATACGCGTACCGGGTGCTCGCCGGATGCCATGCGCCGTACCACATCCGCCGGAACCCACTCCTGGTCGGGATCTTCGAGCACCCGCCGCATAATGACGGCATCCATCTCGTCCTCGTCAACCGCCTTGCGCAACGCCTCGTACTCGGAGAGTGGGACGACCGCGTATTCCTCACCGGCCAGGGTGACGGTCTGGAGCTTGCTCATTGGTATGCCTCTCCACGCGGCACGATTGCCGCGACTCTCAGCAGATTGGTATCGGTGTCGAGGCGGTACAGCACACGCCAGTCTCCGACGCGAAGGCGGAAACCTTCGGTCCCCTTCAAGGCTGTCACATTTGTCCTCCAGTTGCCCGCGGGTGCCGCGCCGCGTAGGGTAGACGACCCACCCACCAATCTACCTATGGGCTGACAATGGGTCTCAACATCAAGAATCACGAAACCTGCCGGCTCGCCCGCGATCTGGCGGGGCTGACCGGCGAGACGATGACCGGCGCGATCACCGTCGCGTTGCGCGAACGCCTGGAGCGTGAGAAGCGCCGGCGCAGCGCGCACGCCCTGGCCCGCGAGCTTCACGCCATCGGACAGCGCTGCGCCAAGCTCCTGGGGCCGGGGCCTTCGGCCGTCGAGCACGGCGACTTTCTTTACGATGAGCGGGGCCTGCCCAAGTGATCATCGATACGTCGGCCGTCCTTGCCATCCTGTTCGGCGAGCCGGACACGGAGCGTTATGAAGACGCCATAGCGGCGGCATGGCCTCGTCGCATGTCGGCGCTCGCATTGCTCGAAGCGGCGATGGTTGCCGAGAGCAGAGGCGGGGCGGCGGCGGGCCATGAACTCGACGTGTTCCTGGAACGCGCCGAGATCGAGCTCGCGCCTGTCACGTCCGAACACGCCAATGCCGCGCGGCGCGCCTGGCGGCGTTTCGGCAAGGGCAATCACCCGGCGGCACTGAGCTTCGGCGACTGTTTCGCCTACGCGCTCGCCGAGATCAGCGGCGAGCCGCTGCTGTTCAAGGGCGGGGATCTCTCCCGAACCGACATCGAGGCCGCATGAGCACGACGAAGGAACAGCGCCACCCGGCGCCGGGGCGCCGCGCGTGCTGACTCCGGAAGAACGAGACGACCTGGTTTCGGAGCTCGCCTCGCGGCCCGGCGCGCGGGGAACCTCATCCCCGGGGAATCCGCCATCAACGACTGCATAGTGTGCTCGGCCCCGGTGCGGGTGTGGAAAGGGCAGCATGCGCCCTACCTGAAGGTCTCCTGCCCCGAGTGCGGCGACTACGGCCTCACCATCCTCGGACTTGCAAAGATGAAGACTGCCGACCCGGAAACGCGGGCCCGGATACGCAGCGCCCTGTCGGCGGCGCGCCGGGGCGGGTACCGGGTCGACATCTGCATGGCCGAGGGCGGCGAGCTCGGGACCCGGCGCGGGAAGCGGCGCGACTGGAGCGGCGCGCGCTGAACGCGCCGGCGGAGGGCGGCGGCGATGCTGAAGGAAGTGATGCTGGTGGGAGGCGGGGCCTTCGCCGGCGCCAACGCACGTTACGGGGTGGGTCTGCTGAGCACGCGCTATCTCGATCCCGGGTGGCCCTGGGGTACCCTGATCGCCAATGGGTGCGGGAGCTTGGTGCTCGGGTTCTTCTTCGCCCTGGTGAGCGCGCGCGCGCTCGGCGATCCGGCGCTGCGCCTGCTCGTCGCGGTGGGTTTCTGCGGTTCCTTCACCACCTTCTCGAGCTACGCCCACGAGACGCTGCGCCTCTTCGAGCAGGGCCAGTGGGGCGCCGCCGCGGCGAACGTGCTCGCGAACAACCTGCTCTGCCTCGCCGCGGTGCTCGCCGGCATGTGGGCGGCGCGCTGGATCTAGACCGCGCGGGTCCGTCCCGGCTCCGTGGCGGACGTGGCCGGACCCGCGGCGCGGATAGAATCGCCCCCATGCGCTTCGACACCACACTCTACTGCCATATCGGCGAGCCCTGCGACCGGGGACTGCTCTTCGACGAGATGCACGAGACGATCCTGGCCGGCACCCCGGACACGGTCGCCGCCAGGGTCGAGCGCCTCCGCGACGGGCTCGGCTGCCGCCACCTCGCCCTCTTCCCGAACATCCCGCTGCTCTCGTTCCGGCAGGTGAAGCGGAGCCTTCGCCTCTTCGCCGAGGAAGTCATACCGCGCTTCGCGGTCCCGGCCCCCCGCCGGGCGCCCGGGCCGGACGCCGCGGGCGCGGAGAGGCGCGCATGAACGTGCTCGGGCTGGCCGCCCTCGCGGTCCTGGCGGTGATCGCCACGGTGCTGGTGGTGATCGGGGCGGTCCACCTGGGACGCGAGCGCGGGGGAGCGGCCGATCGAGGCGCGCCGGCCGGACGACCGAGGTGGTTCGAGCTGCTGCTCGCGGTGGTGCTGCTCGCGGCTCTCGTCGCGCTCGCGGTCTCGCTCGCGCTGGAGTGGAGTCCGCAGCTCGGTGCGGGTGGAGGCTGGCGAACGCAGACCCGGTCCGGCGTATTCATGGGCGTCATGCTGGCGGCCGCGGCGCTGGCGCTGGTCTTTCTCGCCGTGTTTCTCGTCGCGCGCGTGTCTCGACGCACCGATGCCGACACCGTCCCCGACACCGGGGCGGCCGTGGAATCCACGACGACGGGAAGCCCGGCCGGCATCAGGCTTCTCGGGCTGCTGCTGCTCGCGTTCGGCATCCTCGTCCTCGGGTGGGCGTACCTGGATCCCCCCGGGCAGGCCGCCCTCGTCCTCCGGGTGCTCTACCCGGCGAGCTTCGCGGTGGCCCTCGTCCTCCTCTTCGACAAGGCGACCCGGAGCTGGACTCCCAAGGAAAGGGCCGAGGGAGTCCGGGAGTGGCTGCTCTGCGACCTCATCGTCATCGCGCTCGTCCTCGGCTTCCTGAATCTCGAGCAGTTCGAGGCCCGGGACGCCTACCGCGGGTTCTTCTGGGACATCACCCACATCGCGGCCTTCTTCCTCGTGTTCTGGCTCCTGGATCGGACCGGGTTCCGCGGACGCTTCCTCGTCGCCACCGGATACCTCGCCCTGCTTCCGCTGCTGCTCCTTCTGTGGCGCTGGTTGCACGAGGTGGAGGCGCCGGCGGAGCTCTCCTGGTGGAGCACGGTGTGGCCGGCCTTCTTCCTCGGGCTCGCGTTCTTCGTCCTGGAGATCATCAGCCTGATCGCGCACCGGGGCGCGCGCGGCCATCTCGTCCCCGCGATCAAGGACGCGGTCTTCGTGGCCCTCTACGCGATCCTTCTCGTCGCCGCGGCTCCGGGCGGGGATTGAAGCCGGGATCGTTTCATTCTGCGATCCGGACGCGCAAGGGAGACCTCGGCAGACGCTGCGGGACCGACAGGGGCGGCTCAGGCACACCCACGAGGCGCTATGGTCACGCACCTCGCCCGGGCAGGGCTCGCCGGCGGCGCGACTCCGGCCCGCATGCAACGGCCCTGCCCGAAGCGGCCGCCCGGTTTACCGGCCGGGGGCGATCGGGTAGAAAAGGCGCCGGCCCCGCGCACGTTCCCAATCCGTGATCGGTCAACGAACCTTACGTCCCGGAAATCAATGGATTCCCGCTTCCGCTCGGAGTCGAGGGCACGCTTGCGCGGGAATGACGGGAAACCGGCGGCGCGGCTCGCGTCTGGCTCGAGCGGCGCCGACCGGATGGATTCCCGCTTCCGCGGGAATGACGATACCCAAATCGAAGGGGTCTCATGGCCGTAACCTGACGAGCCGGCAGACGGGATGGAGCCCGCGGCAAACTCGACCTGCCAAGGGACTGCTGAGGTGGGATTAACCAAGGGGCTGCTGAGGTGGGATTAACACAGATCAATCCGGCACCAAGGGGTTCGGGCGATCACTGTCGAGTTGTGGCTACAAGTCCCAATCGAAGGCTACTCCCCGTCTCGGGGGCCATCCCCCGTCATTCCCACGGAAGCGGGAGTCCATGGGCATGAGCCCTGGCCCTGGCCGAACGCATCGGATAGTCCCCGTCTCGGGGGCCATCCCCCGTCATTCCCACGGAAGCGGGAGTCCATGGGCATGAGCCCTGGCCCTGGCCGAACGCATCGGATAGTCCCCGTCTCGGGGGCCATCCCCCGTCATTCCCGCGGAAGCGGGAATCCATGGGCATGAGCCCTGGCCCTGGCCGAACACGGATGGGCACGTGCCTGCCGCGCCCCCGGCGGCGCGGGCGAGGGGCCGCGCCGGCCCCCCGGCGGAACCTTCCGGCCGGGACGGGGAAGTGGAGAACACGATGAACGGATGGCAATGGTTCTGGACCGTGGTCGGGTTCACCCTGTTCATCATCGTGCTGATCTTTCTCTACTACTCGGCGCCCTTCGAGCAGATATTCGTGCGCGTGATCAACGGCATCAGCTTCAGCAACGTGATCTTCCGGGTGGCGCTCATCGTCGGCATCATCGGTTTCTGCGCCTACCACTGGCATGCCTACCGCGTGTACATCGCCCGGCGGCACAGCGTCGATTCCATGGTGCTGAGCTCACTGCGCGGGTCGACCTTCACCGCGATCCTCCTCGCCGGCGGCGCCACCCTCCAGTCCCTTCAGATCCTGTGCGTCCACCTGTTGAGCGAGGGATACGCCATGGACGCGGAGTTCGGCAAGCGGCTCGGCGCGCTCGGCGCGCTCGTCTTCGTCACCGCCATCTTCTGCGTGATCTTCTGGCTCCTGAAGGTCATCCGCACCGAGACCCGGAGCGCCTGAGAAGCCGCACCCGGCCGCGCTTCGACGAGGCCGGGCCGGAATCTCGCCCGCCTCCCGCCGGCATCTCCCGCCCGAGGAGCCGGTGGGGGCGGAGGCATCAGGGCTGATTGGTTATCTTGACTGTGTCCAATAAATTCAAGAGGTTATGTCGATCGCCGAGCGTTTCGAGTGAAGTCGTCGCGAGGCGGGCGCCAGCACCCTCAGCTCGCGCCCCCCGCTCCACGGGTCTCAGGCGTGGATACCCCCGTAGGGACCGCGCCTGACGAAGGCCCCGTCCCCGGCCCTCCCCACGTACTCGCCGCGCTCGATGACGACCTTCCCCCGGGAGAGCACGGTCTCGGTGTATCCCTTCACCTTGAATCCCTCGTAGGCCGAGTAGTCGATGTTCATGTGGTGGGTCCGTGGGTTGTGGACGCTGATCGTCTCCTCGCGATCGGGATCGAAGATCACGATGTCGGCGTCGCTTCCCACTGCGATGGTCCCCTTCCTCGGAAAGAGCCCGAAGATCCTGGCCGCCGCGGTGGAGGTGAGCTCCACGAAGCGGTTGAGATCGATTCGGCCACCGCTCACGCCGTGGTGATAGATGAGGCTCATGCGGTTCTCGACGCCGGGACCCCCGTTCGGGATCTTGCTGAAGTCGCTCCGGCCGAGCTCCTTCTGCTCCTTGAGGCAGAAGGGGCAGTGATCGGTGGAGATGACGTCGAGGGTCTTGAAGCGCAGCCCCCGCCACAGCTCATCCTGGTTCCACTGCTCGCGAAGGGGTGGGGTGAGCACGTACTTCGCGCCGTCGAACCCGGGCGCGTCGTAGGCGCTCACGTCGAGCAGCAGGTACTGGGGACAGGTCTCCGCGTGGGCCATCACCCCTCTCGCTTGCGCCTGGCGCAGCTCGTGGAGGGCGTCGAAGCAACTGAGGTGCACGATGTACACCGGGGACCGGGCGACCTCGGCGATCGCCAGCGCGCGATGGACGCCCTCCGCTTCGAGGCGGGTGGGGCGGGTCAAGGCATGCTGCCGGGGCGCGATCTCTCCCCCTTCGAGCGCGATCCGGACGAGCTCGTCGATGACGATGCCGTTCTCCGCGTGCATGCACACCAGGGTGCCGTCTTCGCCCGCCTTGCGCAGGGCGCGGAAGATGGTTCCGTCGTCGGAGAGCATCACCCCCGGGTACGCCATGAAGAGCTTGTAGCTCGTGACGCCGTCGTCGGCGAGGTGGCGCATCTCCGGGATGCGTTGCGGCGGAAGGTCGGTGATGATCATGTGGAAGGCATAGTCCACCGCGGCCTTGCCGGCCGCCTTGGCGTGCCAGATGTCGAGCGCCTCGATGGTGGACATCCCGCGCGACTGCACCGCGAAGTCGATGATGCAGGTGGTCCCGCCGTGGGCCGCCGCGCGGGTACCGGTCTCGAAGGTGTCGGAGGTCGTCGTGCCGCCGAAGGGCAGCTCCATGTGGGTATGGGGATCCACGCCGCCGGGCACGACCAGCTTCCCCGAAGCGTCGATCACGGTATCGGCGTCGATCACGAGCTCCCGTCCGATCAGCGCCACGACCTCGCCGTCGACGTAGATGTCGGCGTGATAGTCGTCCACCGCGGTGACGACCCTGCCGTTCCTGATGAGAACGCTCACCCCGATGATCCGCGAGAGCGCGTCATCCGTGGTGCCGGCGACCGCCCGAGGCACCCGCAGCGCGATTCCAAAACCCGCGAGCTTGAGCTAAGGTCCATGGAAGCGGTCGACGATTCAAAGACAAAAACAGCCGGCGCCCGCCCCCGGGCCCCTCAATCGATCGCGACCACCCATGGACAGCTACTTGAAGCACTGGGAGCGAGAACATGAAGAAGCAGCATGAACACAACGCAGGCGTAACGCAACCGAAGCGACTGACCCGGCGCGAGTTCGTCGGCACTTCGGCCAGGGCAGCGGCGGCCGGCGCCGCAATCACCGCCTTCCCCGCCATCGTCCGCGCCGACGACCCCATCCGGACCATCGGCCTGGGGGTGAGCATCATCAACGAGATCCAGGGGCAGGCATCGCAGGACCTCGGGTTCCAGGTCAGGGGCCAGGCGCTCGGCTACGGCGCGATGTTCGGCAAGATGCTGAACCAGAACGACCAGTACGAGATCGCGGAGGGCTACTACAACGACATGGACGTGATGTGGCCGGCGGGAGTGTGGCAGCCCATCGATACCCAACGGATCAAGGACTGGGACAAGGTCACCAATCTCTCGAAGACCGGCCGGCTCACCCCGGAGTCGAACGAGGGCCAGGGCGACGCCCCCTTCCGGCACTTGTGGGTCGACGAGAACGGCATGCGCACCATGGAGGAGTCCCGCTACATCACCATGGTGCCGGGCTGGCACAACGCGGACTCCATCGGCTACAACCCCGAGGACACCGGCCGCGAGATCGGGAGCTGGGCGGACCTGATGAGCGAGGAGTTCAGCGGCCGCGTCGCCCTCCTCAACGTTCCCCAGATCGGGACGATGGACGCCTCCCTCGCGGTCGAGGCGATGGGGCTCTACCAATTCGAGGACAAGGGCAACATGACCCGCGAGGAGATCGACTTCCTCATCGACTTCCTCATCGAGAAGAAGCAAGCCGGCCACTTCCGGGCCTTCTGGGAGACCTTCGGGCAGTCCGTCACGCTCATGGTGAGCGGTGAGGTCGCGCTCGAGAGCATGTGGTCGCCCGCGGTCACCGCGATCAAGGCCGAGGGGGTTCCCTGTGTCTACGCCTTCCCGAAGGAAGGCATGCGCGGCTGGCACGGCGGCTTGGCGATCTCGGCCAAGGTCACCGGCAAGGCGCTCGACCAGGCCTACGAGTACATCGACTGGTGGCTCGCGGGTTGGCCCGGCGCGTTCGTGGCCCGGCAGGGGTACTACATGTCGGTGCCCGAGAACGTGAAGGGCCACCTGGAGCCCGAGGAGTGGGATTTCTGGTACGAGGGCAAGCCCGCCGCGAAGGAGCTTCCCGATCCCTTCGGCACCATCATCGTGGAGCAGGGCGAGGTGCGCGACGGGGGGTCGTACTGGAACCGCTTCAGCAACATCGCGGTGTGGAACTCGCTCATGGACGAGAACGACTACCTGGTGAAGCGCTGGACGGAGTTCCTCGCCGCCTGATCCTTCCTCGGGTTTCGGGGTTCGAAGTACTGGAATCAGACGATGGATTCCCGCCCCCGATCGGGGTCGAGGGCAAGCTTGCGCGGGAATGACGGACTCGG
>CAYFYD010000156.1:0-8559 GCA_964347195.1 uncultured Ectothiorhodospiraceae bacterium | reverse complement strand
CAGGTAGGCGATGATCTGCTGGAGGGTCTCGCAGTCCATCACGAACTTCTCGTAGGACGCGCACAGCCCTCCTTCCAGCCAGCCCGCCGCGTGGTAGACCACGTTCACCCCCGCCGCCACTGCCGCCCACAACGAGAACGCGCTCTCCCAGGCCGCCTGTGCGTCCGGACAGTTCGCGGCGCAGGCATTGGAGGCGCGCAGGGGCAGTCCGTAGAAGCGGGCCATCTGACCCGAGATCTGGGTCGCACGCATGTACTCGGGAGTCCCGAAGGCCGGCGAGCCGGTACGCATGTCCACGTTGGAGGTGAACGACCCGATGGCGCACGGCACCCCCGGCTTGACGCACTGGAGCAACACGATGGCGGACAGTCCTTCGGCCACGAACTGGGTGACTGCGCCCGCGAGGGTCACCGGGGCCATGGCGCCGGCGAGCGTGAACGGCGTGACGATGGTGGGCTGCCCCCGGCGGGCGAGCCGCATCGCGCCGTCGAGCATCGGCCAGTCGTGCTTCAACGGTGAGGACGAGTTGATGTTGGTGTACATCCGCGGGGACGCATCGAACTCCTCGTGCGTGAGCCCGCCCGCGATCCGCACCATCTCCATGACGTCCTCCACCCGTGCGGTGCCGAGCGCATACGCGTGCGCGACCTTGTCGGTCAGGGTGAGCTTGTCGTAGAGGCAGTCCAGGTGGCGAAGAGCCGGATGCAGATCGACCGGCTCCACGGGATACCCGCCCGCCATGTGCAGGCAGTTGAAGTACTGTGTGAGCTTGAGCAGATCCCGGTAGCTTTCACGATCGCCGACCCTCCGGCCGCGATCGAGGTCGGAGCAGTTGGGCGGGCTCGACACGTTCAGAAACACCATGTGGCGCCCGCCGATGACGACCTCGCGCTCGGGATTCCGCGGGGTGATGGTGAACTGCGAGGGCGCGAGCCCCACCTTCTCCATCACGAGGTCGCGGTCCATGCGCACGTTGGTGCTGCCCGGACTCGTCGTGCAGCCGGCGGACTTCAACACGCCGCGGGCCTCGTCGTTCAGGAACTCGATCCCGATCTCTTCGAGCACCCGCATCGCCCCCTCGTGAATCGCCCGCACCTGCTCGGCGCCGAGCGCTTCGGTCGGCGGGTCGCGGTTCACCGGGATCTGCCACGGGAGCTGCCGGACCGCCGGCCCTTCGCCGCGACGGTTGGCGCGGCGTCCCCCTGACCGGCGGGTGCGCCGGCGCGTTTCACTGTGCTCCGGATTCAACTGGCTCTCCCCCTGGGCCGAGGGCGGATACGCACCGCACCGGCATCGCAGCGTTGTATCGCCATTGGCCTCGCGCTGGCAAGATCCGCTTGGCAAGGGCATTCGTTCGTTCCGGTCGCTCGCCGGAGCGATCCGTGATAGGTTCCCGGCATGGACGAGGCGAAGCGCGGGTCCCGTCGCCGGTGCGCCCTCATGGATGAGCGGTTGGCCGAGGCCTCCCATCCGCAGGCGATCGAGGGGAGCCCTCTTTCGCCCGGCGAGACCGCCATGTTCGAGATGTTCGGGCGCGAGGGGTGGTCGCCCGAGGATCGCCGCGGGTACATCGCACGGAAGTTCAGGGGCCGCGGGCATTTCGCCGCGGCGGGGTGAGCGACCGGGATGGCCGGTTGGTGTGTGGCGTGCCCTCCGAGACTCCGAAGTCCGCGGATGACTGCGATGACGAAGGGTGCGCGACGAATAGTGGCGGCGCGGAGGCGGCAGGTGAGCGCCTCCGTGACCGGGCAACCAGTTTTGTGTCCCGGAAAATCAGGAGATTCCCGCCCCCGGTCGGGGTCGAGGGCAAGCTTGCGCGGGAACGGCAATACTCGAATCGGGGCTGCTTCCCGTCTCGGGTACTGTTCCGGTCATTCCCGGGAAGCTCGTCCCCGACCCCGACCGGGGAGCGGGAATCCCGGTGCGCCAAGCGAACACGGATGCAGATGAGCGCGCTCCGCCTCGACGGCCGGGGCCTCGGCCTCGGGGACTTCGAGCAGGTGGTGTATCACCGTCGGCTCTGCGCCCTCTCCGAGGAAGCACGCACCAGGGTGCAGGCGGCCCGGCGGGCGGTGGAGCAGGTGGTGGCGCGCGGCGAGCCGGTGTACGGGGTCAACACCGGCTTCGGAGACCTCGCCCGCATGCGCATCGCGCCCACCGACCTGCGTTCGCTCCAGGAGCGCCTGCTCCTCAGCCATGCCGCGGGACTCGGGGAGCCCCTCGACGCAGCGGCGGTACGCGGCATGCTCCTCCTGCGCGCCAATACGCTGGCCCGCGGTCGATCAGGCGTACGCCCCGAGCTCATCGACGCGTTACTCGGGCTGCTGAACGCCGATGCCCTGCCCCGGGTGCCGAGCCGGGGCTCGGTAGGGGCGAGCGGCGACCTCGCCCCGCTCGCGCACCTCGCCCTGCCCCTGATCGGGCGCGGAGCGCTCGTGGTCCGAGGCGAGTGCATGCCGGCTGCGGAGGGCCTTCGCGCAATCGGCCAGAAGCCCCTGGTCCTGGAGGCGAAGGAAGGACTCGCCCTCATCAACGGCACCCAGGCGATGACCTCGCTGCTCGCCGCCGCCACCTTGGCGGCCCGACGCCTGGTGCGCACGGCGGACTCGATCGCCGCGCTCTCGACGGACGCCCTGCGCGGCACCGACACTGCCTTCGATGCCCGCATTCACGCGCTGCGCCCCCATCCGGGCCAGCAACGCAGCGCCCTCAACCTGTGGTCCCTGATGCAGGGCTCCGAGATCCGTGAGTCGCACCGCACCAGCGACGTCCGGATCCAGGATCCCTACAGCGTGCGTTGCACACCCCAGGTGCACGGCGCCGTGCGCGACCTGCTCGATGACGTCGTCGCCAGGCTCGGGGTGGAGATGAACGCGGTGACGGACAACCCGCTCGTCTTCCCCGAAGACGGCGTGGTCCTCTCCGGCGGCAATTTCCACGGAGAGGCCATGGCCATCGCCGCCGACCTGCTCGCGTTGGGGCTCACCGAGCTCGGCACCATCAGCGAGCGGCGCATCGAAAAGCTCACCAACAGCGCCTTCTCCGCCCTCCCGGCCTTCCTCGTCGAGGACGCCGGCCTCAACTCCGGGTTCATGGTGGCCCACATCACGGCGGCCGCGCTCGCGGCGGAGAGCAAGACCCTGTGTACTCCTGCGTCGGTGGATACCATCCCCACGTCGGCCGACAAGGAAGACCACGTGTCGATGGGCATGGGGGCGGCGCTCAAGCTCGCGCCGGTGGTCCGCAACACGAGCGCGATCCTGGCGATAGAGCTGGCGGCGGCGGCCCAGGGCATCGACCTGTTGCGCCCGCTGCGCTCGAGCCCTGCGCTCGAGCGCCTTCACGCCCGGGTACGCGCGCGCATCCCGAAGTGGGAGCGGGACCGGGAGATGGCCCCCGACATCGAGGCCGCGATCGAGGTGGTGGAAGGGTTGGACTCCCTGCTGGACGACATCGGAGTGCGCTGAGCGCAGGAGCGCGAGAAGCCCGTCGCCGCCATCAAGGCCGCGAGGACCGAGCGAGAGACCGGACTCCTGTTCGCGGACTTCGCGCGGGAGTTCACATGCCACGCCACCGGGGTCATTTTGCTCGCAATTTCATCCCCGCGAGCGCGGACTTCGCGCGGGAGTTCACGCGCCACGCCACGGGTCGATCACTGCAACGCCCCTTTCGGAGAAATCGCGAACCTTCCGTGTCGCTACCGCCGTGCCGTACGAGACCGCGATCGCTGCGATCTGACGGTCCGACTGCGAGGTCGGACGCCCGGCGGCGCGCATCCATGTTCGGTTTACACTCATGGATTCCCGCTTCCGCGGGAATGACGACTCTTGCGTCAGTAACAATTGTTGCGTCAGTAATAACTGTTCTTGCGTCAGTAATAACTGTTCTTGCGTCAGTGACAACTGTTCTTGTGTCAGTGACGTCATTCCCGCGGAAGCGGGAATCCATGAATTTCTCCACCCGTGCGTGGCATGGACTCGTTGACCGATCACGGATGCGGCGGCGCGGCGCGCGGCCGCGATGTCCGCATACACACACGTCACCTGTTCTATTGGACGGTGCGGGATGGGCCGGGGAGGAATGCGCACTTTGTCCACAACGACACCCTGCTTCCGTAGATGAGAAACCAGATGAGGCAGCGCACGCCGTTCCGTCTCACCCGAAGCTATCACGATGACGTGCTTGGCCACTTCAGTCGCTCCCAAAGCCTTTCGTCTGATAGAGCTCCCCGAGGTTGAATCCCGATGCGCTCGAGGCTCGTCGCACCGCTTCCGGGTCTCCCTGGTTCACAACGATGGTGCCCTCCGGATCATGGCGTTGCACGACGCGTACGGCCTCCGGCTCATTCAGGTAGTCGAGCAGCAAGGGGGAATGGGTGGTCACCATGAACTGGATACGCGCACGCTCGGCCAGCAGATGTTCGACGAAGGACGCCAGGGCCGTCGGATGGACGTAGTTCTCGGGCTCCTCGATCCCGACCAGATTCGTTCCGGGCTCCGAGAACAGCGCCGTCATCAGAGCCAGCATGCGCAGTGTCCCGCTGGATACCCCCATCTGATGTACGGGGTATCGAAGACCCGGTTCGCTTTGCGCGAAGTAGAAGCGTTGCTCGGACTCCCGTGGCTCGATACCGGAGGGAAGCCCCAGGACTGCTCGTGTCGTCGCGACGATCCGTTCCAGGATTTCCGGTGCCGACTTGTGCAGTGCGTACAGCGTCTCACCCAGATTTCGGCCGTAGGGGTCGAACCTGCCTGAATCCAACCCTGTCCAATCTCGGCGGAGCAGGAATGGATTCGGATCGAAGAACCCCCACCGGCCGACAAACTCCGCAACGCCACGAGCCGGAAAGAAGGCATCCGCCGCCGCGGCGGCCAGAGCACACGCCGTTGGCGCCTGTTTCAGTGCAACCCGCTCCCCTTTTTCACCTTTTTCACCCGACCACCACCAGCCTTCGCCTCTGGTGGCTTCGAGCAGTCGGGATGGAGGAGACCCATGAGGCAGCTCGTCGACGTGTTCGTCGACATGGAACTCGAAACCGTCCCTGACGAGCCGGAGCGACCACTCGAGAATTCGGGGTTTGTCTTCCAGACGCACCACCAGCTCGATCCGATCTGCGGTCTCTCCCTTCCAGGCCAGATGGACGATACCGCCCCGTGCGAATACCGGAGTCCGGAAGTCCCTTGTCTGGATGCCTTCGTGCAGGAAGCGAAGTGCGTCGAGTATGGTGCTCTTGCCTGACGCGTTGGCGCCGATGAACACATTGAGATCGCTCAATTCGATGCATTGATCGTACAGGCTGCGATAGCGCTTGGCGCCGAGTTTCAACAACCGCATTCGTCGTGCCCTCTTCGAACACTCGAGACCGGGATGGCTATCGTGGCCGGAGCTTCAGCATCCGAAAGCACCGTCGACCTCAGTCTGGCAGGAGATCGGGACCGTCCCGAGGTGTCGGAGACGGGAGCACTTTGTCCGGATCGAGTCGGCGGGTGGAAAACCTCTGCGGTAGCGGGGCGGGAGCGGTGGTGATGCGCAAGCGCCTCCGCCCGTCGTACCGGGAGATCCGGCTCTATCCGCGCTTCGAAGGGCTCAGGCGAGCTGCTCGCTGACCGGTCCCTCGCGCAGGCGGGCACCGGCGCGCGTATGCAGCAGGTTGTCGAGCCAGTCGGGGTCCATTTCCGGCACCGAGGCCAGCAGCAGCTCGGTGTACTCGTGGTGGGGCGGCGACAGGATCTCGTCGCGCGGGCCGTGCTCGACCACCCGGCCGTTCAGCATCACCACGATCTCGTCGGAGATCGCCTTCACCGTCGCGAGATCGTGAGTGATGAAGAGATAGGACACCTTGATCTCGTTCTGCAGGTGCTGCAGCAGGCGGAGGATCCCGTCCGCCACGAGCTGGTCGAGGGCCGAGGTCACTTCGTCGCAGATGATCATGTCGGGCCTGGCGGCCAGCGCACGCGCGATGCACACCCGCTGCTTCTCGCCTCCGGAGAGCTCGGCCGGGAAGCGGTCGAGGTAGCGTGCGTCGAGCTCGATCTGTTCGAGGAGCTCGACCACCCGGTCGCGTTGCTCCCTGCCTTCCATGCCGAAGTAGAAGGACAAGGGGCGGCCCAGCACCTGCTGCACGGTCTGGCGGGGGTTCAGGGCCACGTCCGGCATCTGATAGATCATCTGCAGGCGGCGCAGCATCTCCTTGTCGCGCTGCTTGAAGCCCGGCGGCAACGTCCTGCCCTCGAACAGGACGGAGCCCCGGGTGGGCGGGAGGAGCCCGGTGATGACCCGCGCCAGCGTGCTCTTGCCGCTCCCGGATTCCCCCACCACCGCGGTGGTGTTGCACCGGGTCAGAGTGAGCGTGATGTCCTCGAGCACCGGCACCCCGCCGGGACCGCCGTAGCTCGCGTGCACGTCCCTGACCTCGAGCAGGGTCTCGCCTTCCTCGGGGTGGTGCACCTTGTCTTCCCTTACCTTGCGCACGGAGAGCAGCGCTCGCGTGTAGTCCTCGCGCGGCGATGCGATCATCTGCCTCGCGTACCCGACCTCCACCGTTTCGCCGTAGCGCAGCACCATGATGCGGTTCGCAACCTGGGCGACGACCGCGAGATCGTGGCTGATGTAGATCGCGGCGGTGTTCAGCTCCCGAATCGCGTCCTTGATCGCGGCGAGCACCTCGATCTGGGTGGTGACGTCCAGCGCGGTGGTCGGCTCGTCGAAGACGATGAGGTCGGGCTTGCAGGCCATCGCCATGGCCACCATCGCGCGCTGGAGCTGTCCCCCCGAGACCTGATGCGGGTAGCGGTTGCCGATGTTCTCGGGGTCCGGGAGATCGAGTCTCCGATAGAGCCGCTTGCCCTGCTCCTTCGCCTCGGACATTCCCAGGATTCCGTGCTGCACCGGTGCCTCGACGTACTGGGCAATGAGCCGGTGGGCGGGGTTGAAGGAGGCGGCGGCGCTCTGCGCCACGTAGGAGATGCGCACTCCGCGCAACTGCCGCAGGGTCTCCTCGTTCGCGGAGCCGAGCTCCCGGTCGTCGAAGGTGATGGTGCCGCCGGTGATGCGGCAGCCCGGCCGGCAGAAGCCCATGCTCGCGATCCCGATGGTCGACTTGCCGGCACCGGACTCCCCGATCAGCCCGAGAACCTGCCCGCGGTCCAGCTCGACGTCGACGCCCTTGACGATCTCCTGCCAGCGTTCTTCCTGGAAGCCCTCGATGCGCAGACCCTGCATGGTGAGTAGTCGAGACATTGCTTCCGCCGGGTGGGGTTGGTCCGCGTTCCTCGCCGGGACGCAGGACTCAGTGCTCGTCGCGCAGCCCCGCCGCCTTGCGCAGGAACCAGTCCACCACCAGGTTGACACCGATGGTGAGGATGGCGATGGCCGCGGCGGGGACGAGCGGGGTATAGATGCCGAAGGTGATCGCGCCCGCATTCTCCTTCACCATGCTGCCCCAGTCTGCGGTGGGCGGCTGCAGGCCGAGGCCGAGGAAGCTGAGCGCGCTCAGGAAGAGGAACACGAAGCAGAAGCGCAGGCCGAACTCGGCCACCAGCGGCGGCAGGGTGTTCGGAAGGATCTCGCGGCGCATCAGCCACCAGAGCCGTTCACCGCGCAGTCTCGCGACCTCCACGTACTCCATCACCTCCACGTCCATCGCGACCGCCCGGGACAGCCGGTACACGCGGGTGGCGTCGAGGATCGCGATGACCACGATCAGCACTCCCACCGAGGTGCCGACCACGGAGAGGATCATCAGCGCGAAGATCAGGGTGGGGAAGGCCATGATCACGTCCACGAAGCGGCTCAGGCTCTGGTCCACCCATCCGCGCAGGGTGGCGGCGAGGAAGCCGCAGGAGATGCCGATGGCGAAGGAGAGGATGGTCGTCACCAGCGCGATGGAGATCGTGTTGCGGGCGCCGTAGAGGAGGCGGGTGAAGAGGTCCCGGCCGAGGTGATCGGTGCCGAGATACACCTTGTGCTCGCGGTCCTCGTTGAGCTCGTCCCAGCACTCGTGGACGGAGATTCCCTCCGGGGTGCAGTTGTCCGCCCAGAAGCCGGCTTCCCAGACGTCGCCCACCACCTCCGTCTCCGGGAAGGGGGTCAGGAGCGGTGCGAAGAGCATCAGGGTGACGTTGATGACGATGATCACGAGGCCGAGCTTCGCGCTCCAGGGCGCTCTGGCGAGCGCCTTGAGCACGTCTCTAAGCACGGCGGGCCGACCTCACTTCGGGTGGCGGAGCCGCGGGTTGGCGAGGATCGACAGCACGTCCGCGCTCAGGTTGAGCAGGACGTAGGTGCCGGCGAAGATGAGTCCGCTCGCCTGCACCACCGGCAGGTCCCGTTTCGACACCGAGTCGACGAGAAGCTGACCGAGGCCCGGATAGACGAACACCACCTCGACCACCACCACCCCGACCACGAGGTAGGCGAGATTGAGGACGATGACGTTGATGACCGGGGACAGCGCGTTGGGAAAGGCGTGGTGTAAGATGATGCGGCTGCGCTTGATGCCCTTCAGGCGGGCCATCTCGATGTAGCGGCTCAACATCAGGTTGATGATGGCGGCTCGGG
>CAYFYD010000155.1:0-8566 GCA_964347195.1 uncultured Ectothiorhodospiraceae bacterium | reverse complement strand
TCCCGAAGCTCGGAGTCTGAAGCCGTCAAGCCGACTTTTGAAGAGCCCTGCGGGCGGTTGGCGGCTGTGGATAGCCTCTCCCGAAACGTGTATGGTCTGTGGTCTGTCCACGCGCGCGTCGTGGCCGCCTTCCCACCGAGGCGCAGCGCCCCGCCCGCCGGAGTACTCCGTGGTCCCGCCTCCCAGCCTCATCGTCGCCGACCGTGCAGAGCTCAAGAAGGCCGGGCTCAAGGCGACCCTCCCTCGCCTCAAGATCCTCTCGATCCTCGAGCGGCACTCGGATCAGCATCTTAGCGCGGAGGATGTCTATCGCGCGCTGCTCGCGTCCGGAGACGAGGTGGGGATCGCGACCGTCTACCGGGTGCTGACCCAGTTCGAGGCGGCGGGTCTGGTGATCCGGCACAACTTCTCGGAGGGGCACGCGGTCTTCGAGCTGGACTCCGGCGAGCACCACGACCACATCGTGTGCACGGAGTGTGGCGCCGTGATCGAGTTCATGGATGCGACGATCGAGCGCCGCCAGACTCAGGTCGCCCGGCAACACGGCTTCGAGATCGCCGATCACTCCCTCGTGCTCCACGGCCACTGCCGGCGCGAGGACTGCCGGAACCGGCAGCAGGGCTGAGGCCGCTCGCCGCTGGCCCGACCTGGCGCATCGGCCCGGTCGGCGGCATCCCACGCAGCGTTTGCGCGCCGCGAGCTCCTCGGGGGCCGGTCACGAAGGATGCCGGTTCGAGGCGGTCCGCGAGGAAGGGGTTCGGCCGCTCCGGCGGCACATTTGCGGTGAACGCTGCGTCTCCGAGGGCGAGCCGCGGGCCCGCGGCCCGAGCGCCTCGTCTCGATGCACGGGTTGCGGGGAAAAGCGTCCCCTCGAACGGGTGATGCCGGCGGGAGCTCCCGGCACGGGCACGAGCGGAGAGGGACCCTGCCGCGCCCGTCCGGGAGCCCGGGATCAAGGGCTTCACAAACGAGAATAATTTGCATTAGTATTCTCCTTTCCGAATACGAATGCGATGAGATCGCATTCTCCGTCCACGAAGAAGGAGATCGAGATGCTGCGAAGAATCCTGTCGACCGTCCTGCTGGGCGCCGTGCTGGCGGGCGGTGAAGCCTTGGCCGGCGGCGATGAAGTCAACCTCTACTCGTACCGCCAGCCCTTCCTCATCCAGCCTCTGCTCGACGCCTTCACTGCGGAGACCGGTATCGAGGTCAACGTCGTGTACGCGAAGAAAGGCATGGTCGAGAAGATCAAGGCGGCGGGGGAGAACAATCCGGCCGATGCGGTGCTCACCGTCGACATCGGCCGTCTCGACGCGCTGCAGCAGGAGCAGCTTCTCGAGGCGGTGGACTCCGAGGTGCTGCGCACCCACGTCCCCGCCCACCTGCGCCACCCCGACGGCCTGTGGTTCGGGCTCACCACCCGCGCCCGGGTGGTGTGGGTTCACCGGGAGCGCGTCGCGCCGGACGAGGTGCAGAACGTTGCCGACCTCGCCGACCCGAAGTTTCGCGGCAAGATATGCACCCGTTCGGGCAAGCACGTGTACAACATCGGGTTGATCGCCTCGCTCATCGCCCACGACGGCGAGAAGAGCGTCGAGGCTTGGCTGCGCGGGGTGAAGGCGAACCTCGCCCGCAAGCCGCAGGGCAACGACCGCGCACAGGCGAAGGCGATCTTCGAAGGCGTGTGCGACCTGGCGATTGCCAACCACTACTACATGGGCAAGATGGCCGCCAACGACGAGAAGCCCGAGCAGAAGGAATGGGCGGAGGTGGTGCGCGTGGTGTTCCTCGATCAGGAGGGCCGCGGCCAGCACGTGAACATCTCCGGGGCCGGGGTGATCAAGACCGGCAAGAACAAGGAGAACGCGGTACGGCTGATCGAGTTCCTGGTCGGCGAGAGCGCACAGAACATGTACGCACAGGACAACTTCGAGTACCCGGTGCGCGCCGGGGTCACGCTGCACCCGATGCTGGCCGAGTGGGGCGCCTTCAAGGCCGACACGCTGAGTCTCGAAGCCATTGCCCGGCATCGCAAGGCGGCGACCAAGCTGGTCGACAAGGTCCTCTTCGACGAGGGCGCATGAAGGCGGGCCGCCAGCGCACGTAAACGCGCCGGGGGCGGCGGTGCTCGCCGCGGCCCCCGGTGTGCGCATCGCCCCCAGGGTCGCGTCTCGCGCGGTCCGACGCTTCGCGGCGCGACAGAGACGGCCCCTCGACCCGGCCCAGGGCTGATTGGTTCTCTCGACCGTGTCCAAAGAATTCCAAGGAGTCAGGTCGACGCCCGAGCGTCTCGGGCGAAGTCGTCGCCCAGCGAAGAAAGAGACTCTGCATCAAGGAGCTACGCTGTCCGGCGGCGATCGAGGACGCCCGCGAAGTGATCTGCCCTGCGACCCGGCCCCGGAAGTGTTGACACCGAGTCTTTTCATAAATAACAATCACTATCATTAATATTAACAAGATACGTGGAACATGGACTCGACCTCGACCTCGACCTCGACCTTGGCCGATCCTGGTCCGCCGCGCGGCGGGGATATTGCCCATCGCGGCGGGGGTATCGCCCATGCGGTATCGCACGCGCTCGGCCGTGAGACGCAGCATGGGGGCGAGAGCGGCTCCGCGTCCGCGCCGCTCCTGGCCGGCTTGCCCGGGTCGGCGGGAAGCCGGTCGGCGCAGGACTGCTGCTCGCTCCCGGCCACTTCCCGCGGGCGGCGCAAGCTCTGGCAGATCCCGCCCGCCTATCATTGCAGCCTGCTCGGCGTGTGCCTCGGCCTCGACGAGATGCGCCGGCTGGCGGCCAGGCTCGGTCTGTGCACCTCGGCCCAGGTGAGCGACTACGAGCTGCATCACGAGCTCGTCCACCTCGCCGAGGCGGCGGACCATCGGGGCCGGCGATTGGACCGCTACCTCGAAGAGAAGTTCGCACCGGTGATCCGGGCCTTCCGTGACCACCGGGACGAGCCGGCATTGCGCTCGGGCTGGGAGCGTGCCCTGGAAGCGGAGGGGGATCTCGGCGGGGCCTACTTCGCGCTTCTCACCCACCCTTCGACCGGCAAATGCCTCGCCAGAGAGGCGCTGGGGCACGTCCACATGCTCTCGCACGTCGCCGCCACCGCCCTGCGCCGGGCCCGGGCCGAGGTCGCGAGCGTGCAAGCGCAGCTCGCCGAGCGCGAGCGGGCACTCGAACGCGAACGCAGCGTGCGTGCGCGACAGACCGAGAAGCTCGAGCGGCTCGCGCGGCGACTCGCGGAGCGGGAGCGTGAAGAAGGCTTCCCGGGCGAAGCGCGAGCAAAGGCCGCCGCAGCGCGGAGGGACACCCTTCCATCCGCCGGATCGAGTCCGTCTCCGGGGCTGCACGCCGAGCTCGAGGCGGTACGGGTCCGTCTCGAGAAGTCGGAGCACGAGCGTCGTGCCTGGCGCCGGCTGTACCGGCGCTCGCAGCGACGCCTCGAGGCGCTCCGCCCCGATCCGGCCCGCGCCCCGGCCGGCTGCTCCCCGGACGAGGGACCCGCTTCGTCCGCCCTGCGCCCGGGTCACGAGCCCGTTTCCCCGGCCATCCCCCCGGATCGGGACGCGGCGCAACGCGTTGCCGCCGCGCCCGATGGCACGCGGGAGCCGGCGTCCGAGTGTCCGCCGCCATGCAACCTCGCAGGACGGGTGGTGGCCTACGTCGGCGGCCGCGGCCGCGTCGTACCCAGACTCCGGTCGCTGACCGAGCGCTGCAACGGCCGCTTCGTGCACCACGACGGCGGCCGGCAGGAGCGAGCGGGACGGATCGAGGAGAGCCTTGCCGGATCGGACATCCTGGTCGTTCCGCTCGACTGCGTGAGCCACGACGCGAGCCGGCGGCTGAAGCGCTGCTGCCGCCGGCAGGGCAAGATCATCCTGTGGTTGCACACGGCGAGCCTGTCGGCGTTCGAGAATGCCCTGCGCCGGCTGGCTCCAGTGCCGGGGGCGGCATGAATCCATCCGCACGAGAGCCGATCGCGGACATCGGGATCGGTAGCGCGGAACACCGGTCTCGGCCCTCTCGGCCGCACGAGCCGAGGAGCGGGTCGATGCTTCTTTGCGACGTTCGGCCCGGAAGCGCCGTCCGCTTCGTCCGGGCGAGAGGGAGGGAAGCCGGACTCCGGCGGTTGCGGAGCGGCGGGGCGGAGGAGCAGTCCGCCGCCGTACTGCGTATCGAACGCAGGGGAGTCGTGCTGTCGGTCGGGGCACGCAACGTCATCGTCCCCGCGTGGGTCGCGCGGGCGACCCTCGTGTGTTGCACGCGGGGTTCCAGGAGCAAGTCCATACAGTCCATACAAGGGGAGAAGCCATGAAGTCCAAGATTCTGTCCGCCGTCCTGGTGACGGTGTTCGCCACCGCCTCGGCCGGCGCCGCCGCGGACAAGGCCGGCGTCGTCGAGACCTATGCCGACATCGCGCAGGCGATGTACGAAGACGCCCTGCTCGAAGCACGCGAGCTCGATCGCCGGGTGGACGCCCTGTTGGCCGACCCGGGACCCGACACGCTGCGCGCGGCTCGCACCGCGTGGATGAACGCGCGCGTGCCCTACATGCACACCGAGGTCTATCGCTTCGGAAACGCGATCGTCGACGACTGGGAGGGCAAGGTGAACGCGTGGCCGCTCGACGAGGGGCTGATCGACTATGTCGATCCCGGCTACGGCACCGCTTCCGACGAGAACCCGCTCTACGTCGCGAACGTGGTCGGGAACGAGCAGGTGAGCCTCGGGGGCGAGGTTCTCGACGCGTCGGAGATCACCGCTTCGCTTCTGACCGAGCTGCACGAGATCGGAGGGGTCGAGGCGAACGTCGCGACCGGCTACCACGCCATGGAGTTTCTGCTGTGGGGACAGGATCTCAACGGTACGCAGCCCGGCAGCGGCGAGCGGCCGTGGACCGACTACGCTACCGGGAACGGCTGCACCGGCGACAACTGCGAGCGCCGCCGGGCCTACCTCGACACCGTGAGCGCGATGCTCGTCGATGAGCTGGAGTGGATGACGGCCCAATGGGCCGGAGACGGCGCGGCCCGCCGTGCGCTGCTCGAGGGGGGGCCCGACACGGGACTCTCCGCGATGCTCACCGGACTCGGCAGCCTGTCCTACGGCGAGCTGGCCGGGGAACGGATGCAGCTCGGACTCCTGCTCAACGATCCGGAGGAGGAGCACGACTGTTTCGCCGACAATACCCACAACTCGCACTACTACGACGTGATGGGCATGCTCGCGGTGTACCATGGAGGCTACACCCGCACCGGCGGCGACAGAGTCTCGGGACCGAGCCTGAGCGGGCTGGTCGCCGGCGCGGACGCCGCCCTCGACCGGGAGATGCAGCAAAGGCTCGCGGCTACCCAGGCGGCCATGGCGAGCCTCAAGGCCCGGGCAGAGACCATCGAGGCCTACGACCAGATGCTCGGCCCCGACAACGCCGAAGGCAACGCGACCGTACAGGCGGCGATCGATCGACTGACCGAGCAGACCCGTACCATCGAGCGGGTGGTCGCAGCGCTCGGCTTGCAGCCCATAGCGCTCGAAGGCTCCGACAGCCTCGACGATCCGGCGAAGGTGTTCGAGTAAGAGCCGCGGGTTCCGAAGTCGGCATGACGGCTCGCTCGCCGCAGATCCAACCAGGATCGCCACTACGAAACGGGCACTGACGCGACGCACCCTCGAGCAGGACGAGAACCGCCACTGATGCCCGGACGAGCGCCCGATGTCGACTTCTGAACCTTCCTGCGGGGGCGGTAGAACGGAGGATGTACGCCGCGGGGGCCGCCGCCGGGCGCCGCCGCGCGCATCCTCCGCGGCCTGCCGCGGCCCGCCGGGGCCTCGGTGCGCGATCGGCGGTGTTCGTTCCCTGCTCGTCCCGAGCGTCGCGACCGCTCTGCTCTCCTTCGCCGGCCCGAGCGTCGCTCGGGACGCGGTGGACGCGGTACGGGTGGCCGAGGTCACCCGCCCGGCGAGGGACTTCACCCGGGCCGAGGTCTACGAGCTCAACCCCGGCGGGGCCGCGACCTCCTTCGGGTCCTCCGACCGCAACGCCTTCTCGCACCCCTCGGCGAACATGCGCTTCGAGCGCCAGCTCGACTTCCGCGTCGGCGACGGCATCTTCCGCAAGCTGTGGGTTTCCTCGCCCGCCTCGACGAAGTCCTCCGACGGGCTCGGCCCCCTCTTCAACGCCCGTTCGTGCCAGAGCTGTCACGTCAAGGACGGGCGGGGCCGGCCGCCGGCGGCGGGAGAGCGAGCGGTCTCCCTGCTGCTGCGGCTCTCGGTGCCGCCGCGCAGCGATGCCGAGCGCGACCGCCTGGCGAGCATGCGCGCCGCGGTCGTCCCGGAAGCGACCTACGGCACCCAGCTCCAGAACTTCTCGGTCCAGGGCGTGCCCGCGGAAGGACGGATCGGCATCACCTACGAGGAGCGCACGCTCTCGCTCGCCGGCGGAGCGAGGGTCCGGCTGCTGCGCCCGCACTACGCGGTGCTCGATCCCGGCTACGGGTCTCTCGATCCGGAAGCGATGCTGTCGCCTCGGGTGGCACCGCCGATGATCGGCGTGGGTCTCGTGGAGGCGATCCCGGAGACCGACATTCTGGCCCTGGCGGATCCGCACGACGCGGACGGGGACGGGATCTCGGGACGGGCGAGGCGGGTGTGGAGTGCCCGCCAGGGCCGGATCACGCTCGGGCGTTTCGGGTGGAAGGCGGGAGCACCTTCGGTCGAGGAGCAGACCGCCGGCGCGTTCGCGGGAGACATCGGGCTGTCGTCGTATCTCCGGCCGAGCGCCTGGGGCGACTGCACGGCGCGTGAGACCCTGTGCCGCGGCGCACCGCACGGGAGCGACCCGGCCGAAGGCGTCGAAGTCCCGAGGCGCATGTTCGATCTGGTGGTGTTCTACGCGAAGCATCTGGCGGTGCCCGCACGCCGCAACGTCGACGATGCCCGGGTGCTCGCGGGCAAGCGGTTGTTCTACGAATCCGGCTGCATCGGCTGCCACCGGCCGAAGTTCGTGACCGCCCGCGACGCGGAGCAGCCGGAGCACGGCTTCCAGCTCGTGTGGCCGTACAGCGACTTCCTCCTCCACGACATGGGTGAAGCGCTCGCCGACCACCGTCCCGAAGGCGGGGCCTCCGGTCGGGAGTGGCGCACGCCGCCCCTGTGGGGGATCGGATTGACGGAAGAGGTCAGCGGCCATTCGCGCTTCCTGCACGACGGCCGCGCCCGCAACCTCCTCGAGGCGGTCCTCTGGCACGGGGGCGAAGCGGAGGCGGCCCGGGAGGCGGTGGTTCGCATGAGCGTGGAGGAGCGCGCGGCGCTGCTCGCTTTCCTCCGTTCGCTCTGAACGGGCGCGCCGTCCCGATGATTCGCCGCGCCCACCGCTTCCTCGCCGCCGCGCTCCTGTACGTGGTCTCGGGCGCCGCCCCGGTACCGGCGGCGGCGCTTCAGGGCGATGGAGACGGCAGAATCGCTCCGGCCGCGTACCAGCACGTCAACGAGTCGCTCGTCACGCACCACGTGCTGCCGCGCTATCGCCGCCTTGCCGAGGCGGCCGAGCACTTCCAGGAGACGGCCGGGGCGTTGTGCGCATCCCGCGACGCGCACGCGCTCGACCGCACGCGGGCCGGATATCACCGCACGATGGACGCCTGGATGGCCATGCAGCACCTGCAGTTCGGCCCGCTGGAGCAGGAGCTGAGGGTGTACCGCCTGTACTTCTGGCCCCAGGCGCGGGGCAAGGTGAGGGAGGCGATCGCCGAGCTCCTGGCCGCCCGGGACCCCGCCCGCCTCTCGCCGCCGCACTTCTCCGGCGAGAGCGTGGCCGTACAGGGTCTGCCGGCGGCCGAGCATCTGCTCTTTGCCGGCACCGGCACGCTCACCGGCGAGAGCGAGACGGCGCACGCGCGGTGCGAGGTGCTCCGGGCGATCGCGGCGAACATCAGCGAGATCGCACGCGGCGCGCTCCGCGAGTGGCGCGACGCCGCCGGGAGCGGTCTGCCCTCTTACGCGGAGCTCATGCGGCGACCGGGTCCGGACAACCACGACTTCCCGGCCTCCAAGGACGCAACGCTCCTCTTCTTCAGCGCGTTCCACCACGGCTTGCAGTTCATCGCCGACGTCAGACTCGGGCCGGTGGTCGGTCAGTCCCGGGATGCGGCTCGCCCCGGGCTGGCCGAGTCCCGCGCGAGCGGCCGGGCTACACGCAACGTCGAGCTGAACCTCCGGGCCCTGCAGGCCCTCTATGCCGGCGAAGGGGGGCCGGGGCTCGGCGACCTCGCCGGGGAGTTCGACGAGGACGCGGCGCTCGATCCCCTCGTGCGAAAGGCGTTCGGAATCACGCTGGAGACCGTCCGGTCGATCGACGAGCCCCTCGACCAGGCGGTCTCCGACCCCCGCCTCCGTCCCCGGACCGAGAAGCTGTTGCTACAGGTCAGAGCGCTCGGGCAGATCGTGCGCACCCGGGTGGCGGAGGCGCTCGGCCTGACGGTGGGGTTCAATGCCCTGGACGGTGACTAGTGTCGTGTCCCGGAAACACGCGTGCACAAGATCGGACTGTCCCAGCCGTCATCC
>CAYFYD010000154.1:0-8580 GCA_964347195.1 uncultured Ectothiorhodospiraceae bacterium | reverse complement strand
ACCGTGAAGCCCGCCCGCCGGTTGAACTCCGCCTCGAGCTTCAGGGTCTCGCGGCCGAGCGCGTGGAAGAAGGCGGCGTCGAGCCGGGTGCCCACCGCATCGTTGATCGCGGTGGCGATCATGTCGAGATGGGTGTTGGTGACCCCGCGGCCGAAGATGCAGAAGCCGAGCGAGTCGGCGGCGGCCATCACCACCTGCGCCTCCATGCTCGCATCGACCACCTCGTCGGTGGACTTGCCGTCGGTGTTCAGGCGCGGGACGTTGCCCGCGGTGTGGTCCGCGCCCTGCGCGGTCACCATCATGGTGACCCCGGTGACCTCGATCACCCGGGGGTCGTAGGCGCTGATCGCCTGGTTCTTGATGACCGGGACGCGCTCCACCCCGAAACGGGCGCCGGCCCGGGCGGTGCCCTGCGCGTAGATGCGGCCCCGTTCGGTGCCGCAGCGGATCTCGTCGAGCACCTCGAGCATGAAGTCGAAGTCGCCGAACTTCCCGAGTCCCGCCTCCATGAGCACCCCGATGGTGGCCCCGGCCTCGATGGTGTCGATGCCCAGATCGTTGGCCGCCGCGTTCACGCGGGCGAGCTCGTCCGGGTCGCTGAGACCACAGTTCGAACCCATGAGGCCGATGGTCTCGTACTCGACGGGGGAGACGATCTCCTTGCCGTCCGCGTCGACGTACACGTTGCTGCACTCGATGACGCAGCCCGGCATGCAGGCGTGGGCGTTCGCTCCCCCGCGCTCGACGCTCTGCTCTCGCAGATAGTCGCCCCCGAGCCGCAGGCGCTCGTCGCCCTCGGTCAGGCGCCCGGCGCTGAAGTTGCGCACCGGCAGGGCGCCGATGTAGTTGGTGAAGTCCGCCATGCTCGCGGTGCCGATGTTCTTGTACACCGCCACCAAGTCGTCCTCGCGCAGCTTGCGGCCGTACTCCTTGATCGCGCCCATCACTTTCTTGCGTTCCCGGAGGGCCGGCATCCGGTGGAGCTCCGCGACGATCGCCTTGACCTTTTTCGTCCCCATGACCGCCCCGACCCCGCCGCGGGCGGCGAGACGGCTGGGACGGCGGTCCGCATCGCTGATCGCGATGCCTGCGAGCAGGCCGCGGTACTCGCCGACCGGGCCGCAGAGGGCGAGGCTCACTTTCTTGCCGTAGCGCTCGTGGAGGCGCTCCGCGGCCTCGAAGTTCCCGAGGCCCAGGTACTCGCGGGCGTCGTGGAAGCTGACGCTGCCGTCCTTGGCGAGGTGGATGAGCGTCCACTCCTCGCAGGTGCCGTGCAGGGTGAGTCCGGCGATGTGGAGCTGGCCGAGCGCAACCCCGAAGGTCCCGCCCGCGTTCGCTTCCTTGATGCCGCCGGTGAGCGGGCTCTTGCAGCCGACGCTGGTCCGATTGGCGTTGGAGAAGTTGGTTCCCGCGAAAGGCCCCGCGGAGAAGATGAGGGGATTGTCGCCGGAGAGGGGATCCACTTCCGCCGCCCCGCACTCGAGCAGCGTCTTCGCAATGAAGTAGCGCCCGGCGTTTACCAGGTCCTCACCGGACCACTCCCGCTCCTCGACCCGGCGAGTACCGAGGTCGATGTCCAGGTATCTGCGCATGCAAGCCTGCCTCCGGCCGGGCGCGCCCGGCTCGATTCGGTCCTCACCGCGCCGCGAGCGGCCGGTGACGGGTCGCAGACAGTAGCGGCCCCCCGTCGCACAAACAAGCCATCGTAGCGGCGAGCGCTAAGCCTCGATCCTCGCCCCGATGCGAAGGTGCGCGCGCAGCGAGCGGCAGATGGACGCGAACTCCGCCGCCGCATCGGGACCGCTCTCCCGCGCCCGGACGAAGCCGTGGATCATGTCGCGGGCGCAGTGCAGCTCGGCGTCGACGCCGGCCTCGAGCAGCCGGCGCACGTAGTCGCGGCCGTCGTCGGCGAGGGGATCGAGCTCCGCGATGTGGACATGGGCAGGCGGCAGTCCGGCGAGGTCGGCATCCTCGGAGAGCGGGGTAGCGTAAGCGCTCGTTTCGCCGCGCTCCTTGCCCAGGTAGGCGTTCCAGGCCCGCTCCATGAAGTCCGCTCCGAGCCCGGGCGAATCGGCGTACTCGCGGTGGGAGCGGGAGACGGGCCGGTCGATGAGCGTCGGATAGACCACTGCCTGCGCCGCGACCTTCGGCCCGCCCCGGTCGCGGGCGAGCATGCAGGTCGCGACGGCGAGATTGCCGCCGGCGCTATCTCCCCAGACCGCAATCCGGTCGGGGTCGATGCCGAGCTCCGGCGCGTCCGCGGACACCCGGCCAAGCGCCGCGTAGCAGTCCTCCGGGGCCGCGGGGAAGGGATGTTCGGGGGCGAGGCGGTAGTCGACGCTCACCACCACCGCGCCGACTTCCTGCGCGATCCCGGACGCGATCGGGTCGCCGCTGTCGCGACTGCCGAGGACGAAGCCGCCGCCGTGCAGGTACATCACGCAGGCCGCCGGTGCTTCGGCGCGGGCGGGGCGGTACACCCGCACCGGCACCTCGCCCTCCCGGCCGGCGCCGGGGCAGGCGAGGACGCGCTCCTCGACCCGCATCCCGGGCGGGTGGTCCGCGCGCAGGGCGGCGCCGTAGGCATCGTGGCCACCGCGCTGGGTGGACAGGTCCGGGTCCCGCGGCTTCGCCGCCTTCGCGGCGAGCAGCTCCGCCATGTCGGGGTGGATGCGATACGTTGCCATCTCACGTCCTCGTCTCACGACTTGGAAAGGATCGCCCGGCGCCTGGGCAAGCCGCAACTCGTCATGGCCCCGAGAAACGATGGCGGTCTCGGTCCGGGTCACGTCGGCGCGTCTCGGCCGAGCCGGCGCCCCGCCGACCGCAGCGAAGGTCGGAGGAACCCTCCGTCCATGCCCTCGCGCGACACTATCGGCCAAGCGCAGCACGAAGTCCCCCTGATGGAGCCGCTCGGGCAGCTCGAAGACGTCGGCGATGGTGGTCACGGTCCCACCGGCATGCGCGGGTCGGGACAGGGGCGGGATCGTACCGTCACATCCCCCACACGGTAATCGTTCGCCCGTCCAGGGACTCTTCGCGCCGGAAGAGCTTCTCGTCCCACGCCTTCCCTTCGCTCCGGTCGAAGATGACCAGATGGCCTGCCTGGCTCCCGCAGCGGTCCATGTAGCCGGCGGTCTGCTCCAGACCCTCGCGCAAAGTGCGCTCCAGGCTCTTGTGCAGCACTTTGCATTCGATCACGAACCTGCCTGCCGTGGATTCCGGTACCATCCGGCCTCCTTGCGGCCAGACGACGAGCAGGTCGGTGCGCCCCCTTCCCAGGCCGTACTCCCGCTCGATGCGCCCGCCACGGTTCACCACCCGTTGCAGGAACGCCTGCAACATGAGCTGCGGGCCGGCCTCGGCGTAGTCGAAGCGTCCCAGCCAATGCTCGGAGTGCTCGCGGAAGAAGCTCTGGAAGGCGGCGAGCAGCTTCGCGACGTCGAGGCCGCCCTCGGCATCGACGTACCAGGCGGGGTCCTGGATCAGCTTCGCCTGGACCGCGTAGGTGAGCTCCCGCGGCACGACTTCGGCGTAGATGGGGTTGGCGATGCGCGGCGGGTCGTCGCGGGCGATCAGGCCGAGGTCGCGGACGTACTCCATGTCGCGGGTCGAAGACTCATCCTCGCTGGCGCCGCTCAGCAGCGGCTCGATTACGCGGCGCACGCGGTCCTCCTGGAGCTTGTCGGCGAGCTGGTCGAGGTGGGTCTGCCGGCTCAGGATGAGATGCTCCTGGGCATCCAGGAGGTCGTCGCCGGTTATCGGGCGGGAGCGGTCCCGGCCGGGCTCGCTGTCGAAGCAGGCTCTGCGGCAGAGCGCGTTCACCAGCCACGGCTGGCCCCGGGTCTGCCGCCACACCGTCTCCAGCGCCTCCGGGGTGAACGCCTGCCCGGTCTCCCCGGTGTGCTGGGCGAGCAGCGTGCGCACCTCGAGCTCCGTGAAGTCTCCGAGGCGCAGCGACTCCGCCCTGACGTTGAACGCGCTGCCCCCGGCAATCATCGTGTTCTCCGCGCTCGAACGGATGCGATAGTCGTGCACGTCGCGCACCCCGCACAGCACGACGCTCTGCGGAAAACACTCGGGACGCAGATCGTAGCCGGCCCGCAACTGCCGGAGCACGGAGATCAGCGTGTCCCCGATCAGGGCATCGATCTCGTCGATCAGCAGAACCAGCGGCTTCGGGTCGGCCATGCTCCATTGGGTCAAAGCCTCTCCGAGGGCGTCGTCGGGGCCGGATGTGGCCAGAATGTCAGGCCAGAGCTTGACCAGGAACTCGTCCCCCACCAAGCGCGCCCGGGAGGAAAGCCGGCTCAGAATGGCGCGCATGGCGCGTCCTACGTCTTCGCGCGCCGTCTGAGCGCCCTCGATGTTCACGTACACGCAACGGAAGTCCCCCTCGGCGCCGCTGCTGAGCAGGTCTCGCAACGCGAGCAGGGTGGAGGTCTTGCCCGTCTGCCGGGGCGCGTGCAGCACGAAGTACCGCCTGTCCCTGATCAACCCCAGGACCTCGCCGAGATCCACCCGTTCCAACGGCGGGATGCAGTAGTGGTCCGTGGGCCGGTTGGGGCCTTCAGTATTGAACTTGCGCATGACGGACAGTATGACACCCCGGCGATCGACTTGCGCCCGGCGGCCCGAACGCCCGGATCACGTCCCCGGATCGATCCTCGGAATCTCCTCGCCGTCCCGGGCACGTCCGATCGGTGCTGACTCGCCGAACACACTCTCGCCGGCCGCACCCCCGCGGCTCGCCGCGCACGTCATTCCGCGCATCGCGGGTCGTTCCGCCGAGCGAGGTGCATTGGAGTCTGCCGTTATCCGCCGCCCGCCCTCGCCGGCCGGCGCCGGGTCGAGGCTCCGCCGCCTGCGGTGGGTGGCGCCGGGCTCCGCCTACCCTCCGGCGAGCTTCGGCATCAAGTAGACCTCCGCGCCGGGGGGGATGGGCTGGAGCCAGGCGTCCGGGTAGAGCCGGCCGTCGATGGAGACCGCGACCCCGCGCTCGAGCACGGTCCCGAGCTCGGGGTAGCGTTCTCCGAGCCCGCGCAGCAACTGCATGATGTTGCGGGCCTCGACTTCGAACTCGCGGCGCCCGCCCGCGGCCGAGGCGAGCGTCGATCCGAGGCGCACCTGCACCGTCATCCGGAATCCCCTCTGAATCGAGCCGCGTCGATCTCCCCCCGTTCAGCTCGCCTGCGCCCCTTCCGAGAGCGCGGCGAGAATGCGCGGCGGCGACATCGGCAGCTCGGTGAGCCGCCGGCCGGTAGCGCGAGCCACCGCATTGGCGACCGCGGCGAGCGGGGGCACGATCGGTGTCTCGCCCACCCCGCGCACCCCGTAGGGGTGGCCGGGGTTCGGGACCTCCACGATCACCGTGTCGATCATCGGGAGATCCGAGGCGACCGGCATGCGGTAGTCGAGGAAGCCCGGATTCTGCAGGGTACCGTCCTCGCCGTAGATGTACTCCTCGTTCAGCGCCCAGCCGACTCCCTGCGCCGCCCCGCCCTGGTACTGGCCCTCGACGTAGCTCGGGTGGATCGCCCGGCCCGCGTCCTGCACCACCAGGTAGCGCAGCACGCTCACCGCGCCGGTCTGCTCGTCGACCTCGACGTCGACCACGTGGGTGCCGAAGCTGTTGCCGGCGCCGGCCGCGTTGATCTCGGCGTGGCCCGCGATCGGGCCTCCGGTCTGCGAGGACAGCGCCGCGATGTCGGCGAAGGACATCGGCTCGAAGTCGCCCGCGTTCGAGCCCGAGGGCTTGGCGCAGCCGTCTTCCCACTCCACCGCTTCGGCGTCGATTCCCCACATCCGGGCCACGCGCCCGCGCATGTTGTCGATGGCGTTGCGCGCGGCCTGGATGGTCGCCATGCCGGCCGAGTGGGTGACCCGGCTGCCGCCGGTCGTCGCATTGAAGCTGAGCGCGTTGGTGTCGGCGATGATCGCGCGCACGCGCTCATAGGGAACGCCGAGCTCCTCCGCCGCCATCAGGCACATCGAGGCGCGCGAGCCGCCGATGTCCGGGGTGCCGAGCGAGAGCAGCACCGTGCCGTCGGTGTTCACGTTGAGAGTCACGCTCGTCTCGCCGCCGTAGTTCGGCCAGAAGCCGGTCGCGACGCCTCGACCCTGGTGCGCACCGAGGGGGGCGCCGTAGTTCTCGTGGTCGCGCGCCTCTTCGAGCGTTTCCACCATGCCCACCGGGCCGAAGCTCGGCCCGTAGATCGACTGTGAGCCCTCTTTCACCGCGTTGTGAAGGCGCAGCTCGATCGGGTCCATGTCGAGCGCGAGCGCGATCTCGTCCAGCAGCGACTCGACCGCGAAGGAAGCCATCGGCGCCCCCGGCGCCCGGTAGGCGGCCTGCTTGGGCCGGTTCACCACCACGTCATAGCAGGTCAGGTGCACGTTGGCGGTGTCGTAGAGCGCGAAGCAGCACTCCGCTCCGAAGGGCACCGGAGAGCCCCGGAACGCTCCGCCCTGATACCTGAGCTCCCCCTCGGCCGCGGTGATCCGGCCGTCGCGGGTCGCGCCGATCTTCATGCTGATGCTCGCGCTCGAGGTGGGGCCGGAAGCACGGAAGACTTCGTCGCGGTCCATCACGATCTTGACGGGACGCCCCGACTTCATCGAGAGCGCGAGCGCCACCGGCTCGATGAAGACGGTGGTCTTGCCGCCGAATCCGCCTCCGATCTCCGAGGCGCTGACCCGCAGCCGGGAGAGCGGGAGGCCGAGGATCTGCGCGCACATGTCGCGCACCGAATAGTGGCCCTGGGTGCAGCACCACATCTCGGCGCTGCCGTCCTCGGACATCGAGGCCATGCAGGCGTGGGGCTCGATGTAGCCCTGGTGCGCGGCTTCGGTGCGGAACTCGCGCTCGACCACGATGTCGGCGTTCTCGAACCCTTTCGCAACATCGCCGAGCACGATCTCCATGCGCTCGGCGACGTTCGACGGCGCGCTCGGCGCCGGCTCCACCCCGCGCGTGAACATCGTGTCGTGAAGGACGGGGGCATCCGGCGCCATGGCGGCATCGACGTCGGTGACGTGGGGCAGCACCTCGTAGTCGACCGCGATGAGGCCGAGGGCGCGTCTTGCGATACGGCTGCTCGTCGCCGCCACCGCCGCCACTGCGTGTCCTTCGTAGAGCGCCTTCTCCCTCGCCATCACGTTGCAGGCGACGTCGCGGATGACCTCCTCCCCGCCGCCCTCGGACAGCTCCTCGAGAGGAGGGAAGTCGTCGCGCGTAACCACCGCCTTGACCCCCCCGAGCGCCAGCGCACGCGAGGCGTCGATGCGCCGGATCCGGGCGTGGGGGTGAGGGCTCCTCAGCACCTTGCCGATCAGCATGCCGGGGGCCGAGACGTCCGCGCCGTAGCGGGCCCGGCCGGTGACCTTGTCGACCCCGTCGGGGCGGTCGGGGCGTGTGCCGACCTGCGAGAAGGAGACCTCGGGATCACGCGCTTTCATGACTGCGGCCATGGGGGTTCCTCAATGTTCCGGAAGGTGGCAGGTGGAAGGCGCTAGCGTAACCGAGAGCGGGGCGGTTCCGGTACTCGGGCGGCGGAGCGGGGACGGGAATCCATATGCGTTCACCGAACACGGGTGAGAGCGGCCGCGCGCAGATCGGCGGCGATGCCCCGGAGGGTCCGGGCGTATCCGGGGGACTGGACCGCGATGCGGGGCCCGAGCCGCTCGTGCAGGGCCGGCAGGGCGTGGAAGGGAACCGCGGCACAGGCGTGGTGCTCGGCGTGATAGGGCATGTTCCAGGCGAGGAAGCGCACCAGCGCGTTGCTCCGCGTGGTCCGCGAATTGCGCAGCATGTCGGGCACGAGCGGGCAGTTGGTGTGTTCGGCGAGCAGGAACACCCGCAACGTGGGCTGTGCGATCAGGGCCGGCACGAGCCAGTACCAGAGCAGGACATCGCTCGCGAGCGCCAGGCTCGCGGCCCCGGCGCCGAGATAGAGCGCGACGTGCACGCGCGCTTCCCACATGATTCGACGACACCGAGCGGGCGCGATGAAGGGCTCCTCGACCTTCCCCCGGCTATGCCTCAGCAGGGTGGCGACGCGCTCCCGCCACAGCGGCAGCCCGCTCACCGCGAGGAGCAGCTCGCCCAGGGTCCCGGGCTTCGGGGAGGCGAGCTCCGGGTCCCGGTCCGGATCCTGCGTGAACCGGTGGTGGGCGAGATGGAAGGCCCGGAAGTAGCGGGACGGGAGCAGCAGCAGGAAACCGATCACGTCCGCCACCCGACGGTTGATCCAGCGCGTGGCGAAGGCGGTATGGTGAATGGTCTCGTGCAACGGAGCGAACAGGAACACCAGCACGACACCGTGCAGCCATAGAGCGCCCACCACCCACCCGCTGCCCTGCGTGGCGGTAACGAGCACGCCGGTCGACGCGAGCAGCGCGAGGTGGGCGGCAAGACGGGTCAGCCCCTTGGCGTCGGAACGGCGCCCGAGGCGCACGATGTCCTGGGGCGACAGGGGCCCCGGGTCGGGAGGCGCTGCGCTCATCGGGGCTCTCCGGAGTGGGCCGCAGGGCTCTTCGAAACTCGGGGTTCGGGGTTCGTTGATCGGAATGGATTCCCGC
>CAYFYD010000153.1:0-8584 GCA_964347195.1 uncultured Ectothiorhodospiraceae bacterium | reverse complement strand
CGGTCGTGCCGGTCCTGCCGCGGGACCCGACGAGCAAAATGAGAATTGCTGCTTGCCGGGCGCGCGGTCATTTCACGCTGGGTGAGCATCCCCTCCAGAGAGGGATCGGAGTACTCTCGTCAGTGCCGTCACGGCAGTCTGTGGGCTCCGTGGAAGCCGCCAGTTGGATGGAACTCGTCCGGGGCTCGCCATCCGGGCTACTGAATCCGGTCCGCAACCGTAGCGTGAAATGATCGTGTTGCCGGGCGGGACCGTGCTTCGCCGCTACCTCGCCGGTGCTCTGCGTGCGGCGGAAAGTGCCTCCTGGTCGAGCGAGAACCCGAAGCCGGGCCCGGCGGGAAGCGCGAGGTGTCCCGCCGCCGGGGCGAGCGAGGGACGCGCCACGAGGTCGCGTGCCAGCAGTTGCCACATGATCTGGTTGCCGTCATCGAGGTTGGGCAGCGTGACTGCGGCATGCCACGTGGCGCAGGTGGTGATTCCGGTCTCGAAAACCCCGTGCATGCAGACCTTGACTCCGGCCGCTTCGGCGACCGCCGCCGCCTTGCGCAGCCCCGAGATGCCGCCGCTCTCGTGCAGCCCGAGCACGATGAGATCGGCCGCGTTCCGGCGGCACACCTCGTAGACGTCGTTCAGCGTGTAGACACACTGGTCCGCCCCGATCGCGGTCCCGACCGCGGACCTCACCTGGGCGAGGGCGGCGATGCTGCCGCTCGGGGTCGGCTGCTCGACGTACTCGGGCTCGAATCGCTCCAGCTTGCGGATCATGCGGACCGCGGTGAGCGGGTCCCACGCTTCGTTGGCGTCGAGGCGCAGCCGCCGATCGCCGATCGCCTCGCGGACCGCAGCCACGATCGCGAGGTCGGTCGCTTCGCCTCGTCCGATCTTGAGGTAGACGAGGGGAGCGTCCTGCTCCACCGCCCGCGCCGCGTCCGCGGCGAGCTCGTCCGCGCTCTCGCCCTGCAGGAAATGGAAGTACCGGACCCCGGAATGGCGCGGCCCGCCGAGCAGGTCGTGCACCGGACGCCCCGTGATCCGGCCCGCGAGGTCCCACAACGCCATCTCCAGCCCGGCGACGACCTGGTTGCCGAAGCGGGGCACGCTCGCGCCCCAGGCTTCGAAGCAGGAGTGATAGGCGCCGGCGCACAGGGCGTCGATGGAGAAGGGGTCCCGGCCGATGAAGCTCGACGCGAGGCGCTGCATGATGCGTTCGACGCCTCCCGGATCCGGTGCGCCCACTCCTTCGCCGATGCCGGTGTGTCCCGAATCGTCCTCCACCTCGACGAGCAGGGTGGACGTGAAACGGTTCACCGCCTGCGCCCACACGTAGGGCTCCTTCAGGCGATGGCGCAGGCGCGTGGTCCGGACCGCGGTGATGGTCATGGTCGGCTCCGCTTCGGGTCGGTCGAGTGCGGCATTTCGAAGCACTTGCGGCCCGCGTCCCGCATGGCGGGAGGGCATGTGAACCCCGGGCCGAAAGCAGCGCCGAATTGTGAAGGATGCGGGTTGGACCGCGCTACATCTGGGTTCGGATACTCGAGTATGCGGATGCTCCGGGCCCCAGGGCTCTTCGGAGCTCGAGTTTCAGGGTTCCTGATTACGTACGAAGCTCGGCTTTCGACCGCCGGGCCGCGCATTCCCGAGCTCAGCCGGGACACTGCGACCCCTCCGGCGGGCGGGTCCTCTCGTGCTCGCCGGCGGGCTTCCGCACTCGGTGCCCTGGCGAATCCGCAGCCGGGCTGAGGATGGTGCGTAACCAAGTCCGGGTTTGTTGGGGCGAAATGGATCCCCGCTCCCCGATCGGGGTCGAGGACAAGCTTTCGCGGGAATGACGGGACGTGGCGCGGGAATGACGGGCGTGGATGTCCGGACGAGCACCCGACATCGACTTCCGAATGTTCCTGCTTCGCGCCCGAAGGGCCGGCGATCCTCCCTGGCGATCCCCTATCATGAACGGGTGTTTCCGTTGGTTGTGGGGAGTGGTCGAGTGCAGGGAGAAACAGGGTCGGACGTGAAGCGGGCCGCGGTCATCGGCGCCGGCACCATGGGTTCCGGGATCGCCAGCCACTTGGCCAACGCCGGAGTGCGGGTAGTGCTGCTCGACATCGTGCCTCCCGTGGCCGGGGACCGCGACGTCGTCACCAGTGGCGCGGTGGAGCGGGCGAGGCGCGCCGTGCCGACCGCCTTCGTGCACGAAGACCGCGCGGCGCTCATCGAGACCGGCAACGTCGAGGACCACCTCCACCGGGTCGCGGAGGCGGACTGGATCGCGGAGGCGGTGGTCGAGCGTCTCGACGTCAAGCAGGCGCTCTACCGCCGCCTCGACGCGCTGCGCAGACCGGGCTCCATGGTGTCTTCCAACACCTCGACCATCCCCCTCGCCATGCTCACCGCGGGCATGCCGGAGCGCTTCAAGCGGGACTTCTGCATCACCCACTTCTTCAACCCGGTGCGCTACATGCGCCTGCTCGAGGTGGTGGCCGGCCCCTCGACCCGCCCGGAGGTGATCGAGACCCTCTCCCGATTCGCCGACCTGCGTCTCGGCAAGGGGGTGGTGCCCTGTCGGGACACCCCCGGCTTTCTCGGCAACCGGGTCGGGGTCTACGCGATTCAGGCCGGCATTCTCGAAGCCCGCGCGCTGGGCTTGCGCGTCGAGGAGGCGGACGGCGTCATGGGCCGCCCGATGGGGTTCCCGAAGACCGGGGTGTTCGGCCTCTACGACCTGATCGGCCTCGACCTGATGCTGGACGTCGTGAAGAGCCTGGCGGAGGCGTTGCCGCCCGGCGACGCGTTCCACCGGGTGGCGGGCGGGCTCCCGGTCATCGCGGACCTGGTCGCGCAGGGCTGCACCGGGAACAAGGGAAGGGGGGGCTTCTACCGGAGTCTCGAGTCGGAAGGCGGACGGGTGCGCGAAGCGGTGGACCTCGATACCGGCACGTACCGGGCGCTGCGACGCTTCGACGCGAGCGCGCTCGAGGGCCAAGGGCTCCGCGCGCTCGTGGAGCGCTCCGACCGGTTGGGACGTTTCGCGTGGCGGGTGCTCTCCCGGACCCTCTCCTACGCCGCATCGCTCGTGCCGGAGGTCTCTCCCGATCCGAGCCGGATCGACGAGGCGATGCGCCTCGGCTTCAACTGGACGAAGGGCCCCTTCGAGCTTATCGACGAGCTGGGCGTGGGCCCTTTCCGTGCCCGGCTCGAGGAAGAGGGTCGGCCGGTGCCCGCCCTGCTCGGCAGGGCCGGGGACGCACCCCTGTACCGGAGCGGCCGCGACGGCCGGGAGTGCTTCGGCGTCGACGGCGCGTATCACGCGCTGCCGCGTGCCCCCGGGGTGCTGCGGCTGTCGGATCTCACCCGAAGCGCGGTGCCGCTCGCGGGCAACGAGGCAGCGAGCCTGTGGGACACCGGCGACGGGGTCGCGTGCGTGCAGTTCCACACCAAGGCCAATGCGCTCGTCCCCCGGTCGATGGACCTGTTGCGGGAGGCGGTGGTGCTCGCCGCCGAGCGCTGCCGCGCGCTGCTGGTGCACACCGATGCGCCGCACTTCTCGATGGGCGTCAACCTCGGGTTCATCCTCGAGGCGGCGCGGGAGGAGCGGTGGGACACGATCGACCGGATGCTCATCGAGTTCCAGGACTCCTGCACCGCGCTGCGCGATGCGCCGCTGCCGGTGGTGGCAGCGCCCGCCGGCATGGCGCTCGGCGGCGGGTTCGAGGTCGTGATGCACTGCGACGCCGTCCAGGCCAACGTCAACTGCACCCTCGGGCTGGTGGAGACCCTGGTCGGGCTCGTCCCGGGCGGCGGCGGATGCAAGGAGCTCCTGCGGCGATGGACTCCGCCGGACGACGCCGACCCCGTTGCGGGCGCGCTGCGCGCCTTCGAAGTGATCGGGATGGGAAAGACCGCCTCCTCGCCGGACGAGGCCCGGCCGATGCGTTTCCTGCGCGGGCGCGACCGCAGCACCATGAACCGGGATCGGCTGCTCGCGGAGGCCAGGGCCTTCGCGCTCGCGCTCGCCGAGGGGTACTCGCCGCCCGGTGTCCCCGTGCTGCGGGCGGTGGGAGCGCCGGGCCGGGAAGCGATGCGGGCGCTGCTCGGGCGCCTCCGATCGAAAGGTATCGCGACGGAGCACGACGAGGTCGTCGGGACGGCGCTCGCCCACGTGCTCTGCGGCGGGGACCGGAGGGCGGGCGAGCCGCTCGACGAAGCGGAAGTGCACGCACTCGAGCGCGAGGCATTCGTGCGCCTCGCCCGCACCGAGGCGACCCGGGCGCGCATCGCGCATCTGCTCGCCACCGGGCGGCCGCTGCGGAGCTGAGCGCGGCGGCGCTCCGCCGGCGCGCCCCGAGGCCGCGGATTCGGACTATGATGTTCGTTCCGGCCGTCTGAACTCCGTCTCCGCCAACCCGCCGCGAGGCCGCGGCGGAGGAGCGCCGCCAGCGTGTCGCCCACCGACGTTACCCCCCGACCCGAACCGGGGCCGCCGCTTCCCGACTGGCTCGGCCGCCTCCTGTGCCGGGTCGGGTGGCACGACTACGAGTTGATCGATGCGAGCTTCGGCTTCGCGCCGCGGGAGACGGTGGAGCACGTTCGCTGCCGGCGCTGCCGGCGGGTGGTGACCCGCCGGGGGCGCCGCTGAGGGCAGCGCGGGGATCGGGCGGCCTCGCTACGAAGCTCAGGTAGGGCAATGCGGGTCAGGCGCTGCTCTCCACCGTGTGGAAGGCGGCCGCTTCCATCTCCGCCCAGTCCACCCGCAGCCCGAGCCCCGGCCGCTCGGGCGCGCGCACCAATCCGTCGGGCCCGGGACGGATGGTGTCGATCATGGCGAACTCGAAAGGCTCGTAGGGCATCGCCTGCTCGAAGTAGCTGCAATTGTCGACCGAGAGCATGAGGTGCAGATTGGCGGCGGCCGCGAGGTTGTATCCCCATGCCATGAACTCGCAGTCGAGTCCGGCCTCGCGCGCGAGCGCCGCCGCCCTTCTCGCCGGCGCGATGCCCCCCATCATGGTGACATCGGTGCGCGCGGCCCCCCAGGTCCGGGTGCGGACGGCTTCGCGAAAGAAGGAGAGATCCTGGACCCAGTTGCCGGAGGGCAGGATGGGGACGGAGAGCTCCCGCACGAGCGCACGGTAGCCTTCGAGATCGTGGTCCGGCAGGGGCGCCTCGAACCAGCGGAAGCCGAGATCGGCGAGCTCGCGGCCCGCCCGCATCGCCTCTTCCCGGGTGTAGTTGTTCTCGACGTCGAGCATGAAGTCGACGCCGTGGCCGGGGTGCTCGCGGCGCACCGCGCGTGCGAGCGCGAGGTCGCGGGCGGGGTCGCACCAAGTGTGGAACTTGATCGCGCGAAAGCCGCCGTCCAGACACTCCGCGACGAAGTCGAGGTAGGCGGGCACGTCGGCGAGCAGGGGCGGGCTCGCGTAGGCGGGCAGGCGGTCCCGCGCCGCGCCCAGCAGCCGGTACAGAGGCGTTCCCGCCTGCTGCGCGACGAGGTCGAAGAGGGCGACTTCGATCGCGGCGAGGGTCCCGCCCGGAAGCGGGAACACGCGCGGGCGCATCTCGCGCACGATCGCCTCGCGCTCCCGCGGGTCCTTTCCGATCAGGATGGGGATGAGGTGGCGCATCGCCTCCGCCGTGTAGCGATCGAAATCGAACGAGGTGGCGTTCCAGACCGCGCCCACCCCCTCCACGCCGTCGTCGCTGCGCACCCGCACCGTGATGAGGGTCATGAACTGCTCCGGGAGGTCGTGCGACCAGGTCGGGCGCTCGGCCCGCGGCCCCACGCAGGTCACCTTGACGTTCTCGATGCGGCTCATGGCCGTGCGCTCCTGCCGTCGCGGATTGGGTAACATCGCACGCTGGGCCGCGCGGGGCCAGTCGGAGCGCAGAGGGTCGAGGTGCAGGTCGCAACGGAGGTCGGACCATGAGGATCGCCGCGGTGGAGGCGCTGCGCCTCTATCCCGTCGCCATCAAGGAGGCGTGGGTGGACGACGAGTACGTGTGGCCGAGCCACCCGCCCGCGTTCCTCGTGAAGGTCACGACGGAGGACGGCGGGTACGGCGTCGGCGAGGCGACCAGCCAGCAGTGGTACCTGGGCGAGAGCGCGGAGCAGATAGAGCAATGCCTGCACATCTACCACCGGGCGCTGCGCGGAGAGGACGCGGGCAACATCGCGCGCTGCCACCATCTCATGGAGGCGGCGTTCGGGGGAGGCATGCCGGGCGGACGAGGTGCGCGCTCCGGGGTGGACATGGCGCTGTACGACCTCCTCGGCAAAGCGCGCGGGGTGCCGGTGCACACCCTGCTCGGGGGCGCCTACCGCACCGAGTTCGAGCTGCTGACCAACCTCTACCACAAGACCCCGCAGGCGATGGCGGATGCCTGCGAGGCATTCGTCCGGCGCGGCTTCCGGGGGCTCAAGGTGAAGGTCGGCGACGTGATGCTCGCCCGGGGCTGGAGCCGCGACCACTGGCTGGGTGAGCTCGCGAAGCTCGACGCGGCGCTCGAGGTCACGCCCCGCGAGGTGTACATCGACGCCGACGCGAACCAGGGCTGGGAGAGCGCGGCGTGGACGGTGACCGTGCTGCGGGGCTACTCGCGCTTCGACAACCTGTCGATCGAGCAGCCGCTCCCCTACGCGGACATCGCGGGCGCGGCGCATGTGCGCGCCCATGCCGGAGTGCCGGTCATCCTGGACGAATCGGTATGGTCGGCGAAGGCGATGCTGGAGCTCGCCCGGCGCGAAGCCTGCGATCGCGTGGTGCTGAAGCTGAACCGGCTCGGCGGATTCTTCGAAGCGCTCAAGGTGGTGCAGATCTGTGATGCGGCCGGGATCGGGGTGAGCGTGGATACCAACCCCTACACCCGGGTCGGCGACACCGCGGTCTGCCACATCGCGGCCGCGTGCCGGATCGCCTATCCAGTGGACTGCGAAGGGCACGAGTCCTTCCTCGACTGGGGCCGGGAGGAGTACGTGCGGGGCGGGGTGGCAATCCGCGATGGCCGCGCCCGGCTCCCGGATGCGCCGGGCCTCGGCGTCGATGTCGACTGGGAAGCGCTCGCCCGCCACCGGGCCGCGGGCTACGGGGCATCGGGCTCCTGAAGAAGCCCCGAGGACTGCGCTATGCGGATTGTCGTACTGGGGGGCGGGCTGATCGGCGTGATCACCAGCTACTTCCTCGCCCGGGACGGACACGAGGTGGTCGTCATCGAGCGCAACGATGCGCTCGCGGCGGAGACCAGCTTCCAGAACGGCGGGCTGCTCGCCCCCGGCCATTCGCAGTCGTGGGCATCGCCGGGCGCGCTCGGGACGCTGGTCAAGTCGTGGTTCGAGCGGGAACCGGCGCTGCGCCTGCGCCTGGACGCGGGCTCCTCCTTCTGGGGATGGGTGCTGCCCTTTCTCCGCCAGTGCAACGAGGAGTCCTACCAGGCGAACACCCTGCGGGTGATGCGCTGCATGATGGCGGGTCTCGACGAGCTGCGCGCGCTCCGGGCGGAGACCGGGATCGACGACGGCGGCAACGATGCGGGAATTCTTTACGTGTTTCGCACCGAACGCTCCCTCGAGGAGAAGGCGGGGAGCTGGACGCTGCTGCGCGAACACGGTCTCGCGCTCGAGGATGCGAGCCGGGAGCGCTGCGTGGAGATCGAGCCTGCGCTCGGTCCCTGCCGCGAAGCGATCGCCGGCGGCTTCCACGCTCCGAACGAGGGCTCGGGGGACGCCTGCCGCTTCACGCGCGAGCTCGCCGCGCTCGCCCGGCGACGGCTCGGGCTCCGCATCGAGCTCGGCACGAACATCGAGCATCTCCGGGGCAGTGCGGCCGGGGTCGAGGCGGTGGTGACCGATCGGGGAGAGTTCGCGGGCGACGCCTACGTGCTCGCGGCGGGGCCCGGCAGCCCGGACCTCGTGCGTCCCCTGGGCCTGCGCCTGCCCGTCTGCCCGGCCAAGGGCTACACCATGTCCGTGTCCACGGTGGGCTACGAGGGCGCGCCGCGGGTCGGGGTAATCGAGGAGGACAACCTGGTCGCCTTCGCGCGCCTCGGCGACTGGTTGCGTGTCGGCGGCCAGGCGGAGTTCTGCGGATACGATGCGAGGTGGCGCCCGGCGGATTTCTCGGGCGTGTTCCGGGTCGCCCGGGAGCTCTTCCCCGAGGGCGGAGACTACTACCGTCCCCACTACTGGGCCTGCCTGCGCCCGGTGACGCCGGGGGGGCCGCCGATCCTCGGAGCGAGCCCGATCCCCAACCTCTATCTCAATGTCGGCCACGGGGCGGCGGGCTGGACGATGGGATGCGCCACCAGCCGGGCCGTCGCCGACATCGTCTGCGGCCGCCGGCCCGCCCTCGACATGGAAGGGCTCGCCTACGGCGACCAGTAGGGCGCGTTTCTCCCACTGAGCTTCGCGAGCGGCGGGCGTCGAGACGCCCTGGATCGCGGGCGCACGGCCTCGAGAGACGCTGAAGGCGGAGTCGTGTCGTGGATTCCCGCTTTCGCGGGAATGACGATGTAATGCGGGAGTGACGATGTAGTGCGGCAGTGGAGATGTATTCCGGGGGTAGAGCTCGCTTCGGGCCTGGAGTCACTCCTCCGGCGG
>CAYFYD010000152.1:0-8597 GCA_964347195.1 uncultured Ectothiorhodospiraceae bacterium | reverse complement strand
CGTCTCGTGCCGGTGGGCGGCGGATTGCGTCATGGTCGTTGTCCTCCGGTCAGGGTGCTCCCTCGGCGGGGGTCGGTTCCGGAAAGCGGCTCGTGGCGCTTCTTCCTGCCTCGGGTGCCTCCTCGGCGGTGTTCGGATGCGGCCGGATCGGACCCGACACAGTAGAGTTGGCGAAAGTGATCGTCCATGCGTAGGTCAATGACCAACGCGCGCTGCGGTCCTCGGGGAGCAAAAGCGATCCCTGCACGGTCCATGGTCCATGGTGAAAGCCACCTCGCCGCTCCACAAGTGACTGAATCGGGTTCCCGCCAGCGCGGGGAAGATGCGTTCGAGGTCGGCCTGAAGCAGGACCGCGATCTCTTCCGGGCGCTTGAAGAGCAGGCCGGTCTGGCCGCCGAAGAGCAGGCGCGAAGGGGCGTCCGGGGCGATGCGCCAGAAGTTGAACTGGTAACGCGAGTAGTCGATGCAGGTGCGGTCGCCGGGGATCAGGCTCCTGAGCAGGGCCGGGTCCCGCGCTTCGCAGGCGGCCATGGTCGCGGTGCTGCGCACCAGCCGCCGGCGGAACCAGGGCGTCAGCCCTCCCGTGTAGGCGTTGGTCGCGATCACCACGTCACGCGCGCGGAGGGCGCCTCGCTCCGTGCGCACCGAGGGTGAGCGCCGCGGAGAGCCCGGTGTAGCCCGCTCCGACCACCAGCACGTCGGGGGAAGCGGGCGGCGAGACCTCGGCCGACGGCCAGGGCCGGGCCGCCTCCCACCACCACGGATCGGTGCTGAAGTCCTCGGTGATCGCGCGGCTGATGCTTACCCGCGATGCCACCGGATCAGCGCCACTGCTTCTCTTCCAGCGTCCATCTGCTGCCCGGCAGCCGGCCCTCCCTGATGAAGGCGTCGACGACGTTTCCGAGCAGGGTGGAAGCGTTGTTGCGGTAGCCGTTCGCGGGGAGCGCGCTGCCGAACGCGATGGACCCGGTGCTCAACACCGCGCCGTCGTTGGGGGCGCTGAAGTACGTGATGTCGGCGCGAATCCGGTAGTCCAGGGTCCCGACGAGACCGGCGTAGGCGTAGAGGAGCTCCTCGGTGACCAGCACGTAGTTGTCGCTGTGGCCGCCCGACGAAGCGACGATCCGGGTGTGGGGCGGCGTGCCGAGGGAGAGGTCGTAGCGGTCGAGCTCGATCCCTGCCGCGCCTCCGTAGGCCAATCCCTCGTCGCCGATGATCTCGCCTTCGATCCCTTTCGTGATCCACGAGACCGTACGGTGGTAGGAGTCGGGCATCCGGCGAAACGGAGCGCAGGTCTCGAAGCCCTCCGAGATGAACCCGACCCCGGTGAGCTTCTGCGGCGCCCGCCCGCGGTTCCGCCACAGGCCGCTCTTCTCGCCCGTGGTCTGCAGGTAGTGCTCGCCGGGCCGGGCCGCCCACGCCCGCATGCCGGAGTCCAGCTTCCGGACTTCCATGCACCAGGGCTCCTCGTCGTAGAAGCCGACGCACCAGTAGTAGCCGTTCCCGCCCATGTAGATCAGCCGTCCCCCCTGGGCGACGAAATCTTCCTGGGCGTCCAGCATCCTCTCTGACACGTACTCCGGGTGGGTGCCGGTCATCAGGCACCGGTAGGGCGCGATCGCATCGAGTCCTTCGATGTGGAGATCTTCGTCCGTGATGACATCGTATTCGTATCCCCGGTCCTCCAGCCAACCGATGATCGACAGGTCGGCGGGGAACTGCCAGGGGATGTTCATGCTCGATATGCGGTACTTGGGCCGCATGTTCACGATGGGTCTCCGGTAGGAGCTGAACGACACCCCCGCGCCGTCCACGTAGCTGTCGTAGGTGGAGAGCCCGAAGTCGCGGTGCTCGTAGGTCTCGATATCGACGTCGCTGATGATCGGCGGCTGGCCGGTCATGGGCTGGATGATCTGCGCGTCGAAGCTCAGCTTCTCGTTGGCGTAGGCGAGATAGCTCGCGGTCGGCACGAGGAGACAGAGCCTGGCCCGGGGACGGGCCGGCCGCACGAAGAACACGATGTACTCTTCTCCGAGGCCGATGCCGTCCCCCGCCCTCAGGCGCGCCGCGTAGGCTCCGCTCTTCAGGTCCTCCGGCACCCGCAGGGTTCGGGTGACCTCCCATTTGCAGTCGGTCACCGACTCCGGGTGGAACTCGATGCCGCCGTACTCCTGCGGCGCGAGCCGGAAGCAGTCGTTCTTCCCCGACCAGTTCCATCCGGTCTGACCCCGTATCGGATGGTTGACGCCGCGCGCGTGCAACGCATGGGGACCGATGTCGAACACCGTGTTGCCGACGCCGTTCTCGCTGTAGCCTTTCGTGGTGTCCCAGTACGCGAGCACCGCGCTCTCGGGCGGGGCGCCCCCGTCCCGAAGGGAATCCATCTCCTCGCGCGACAGCGGCCGGTCGCAGACTCCGGGGCGATCGATCTTGCCGTAGAACATGTCGTTGACGAAGTCGCCACGGAGCTCGTGGTTGTCGAGCGCGCCCGCCACCATGAAGGGCACGTCGTCGCGGTTGTGCTGCCGGAACCGGAACACCGCCTCGACGTGCGAGCGGAACTCGTAGGGCACCACCTTGCCGATCAACGAGTTGTAGCGATTGAGGACCCCCTCCTGGTAGAGCGTCGCCCGTCCGCTCCGGTGGTCGAAGCTCGCCCCCACGAAGTACCAGACCTTCTTCACCAGGGGCAGCTCGGAGACGACGTAGTCGATCTCCTTTCCGTCGCCGACCCAGAACTCGAGCCTCCCCTGGGGGCTGATGCCGATCGCGAAGCCCTCGTTGGTACGGGCGTCGAACCTCCCCACCAGGGTCTGACGATGCCCCTTGTCGGGCACCGAGGCCCAGACGAAGCAGAAGAGGGAGAAGCTCCCGCCGGCCGCGAGACGCCGTTCCGGGTCCTCGACCACCAGATGCGATCCCAACTGGGTGAACTGCTTCCTGACCGCCCACTCTCCGTCGATGGGACTCTCCACTTCCTCCTCGACGAAGCCCGGACCGGAAGGATGCTGGTCGCCGTGGATGAGGCGGACGAGCTGGGCGTCGACCACTTCCGTACCGTCCGCATTGACGTGGAAATCGATGTCTTCCCCCGGTTTGACCGAGATCCGGTTGGCGTAGCCGAAGATTCTTATCTCTGCCATGTTCTTCCAGTGCGTTGTCGTTTCGAGGGAGTCAGGACGCCATGAGGCGTTCCACTCTCATGAGGAACAGGGCGTGGCAGGCGTCCTCCACTCTCTCGTACTCTTCACCGCCCACCGGGCGGGGGGGCACTCCCCGGACGCCCGAGAGCGCCACGATGCGGAAGGTGCCGGACCGGATATCGCGCCTGATGGCGAGCTTTCCCGCCTGGGGAGCGTGAGCGAAGAAGTGCAGGAGCCGGGCGAGCGGCTCGCTGTGCTGGCCGAGCGGCTTCGCCCGGTGCTCCGCGATGACCTCGTCGCACACCAGCGTCTTCAGGTACTGGCGCTGCTTGTCGTCGAAGTGGAGGCGGTACAGGTCGCCCTGATCACGGAGCGTTTCCGATTCGCCGGTCATGGATCCCTCGCCCGCTCCCTCAGGACTCCAGCAGGTCGTAGACCCGCCGCAGGAACACCCCGTGGTAGGCCTCTTCTTCGCTCCGGTACTCCTTGTCCTCGACGAGACGCGGCGATATGCCCCTGACCCCGGAGAAGGCCACGATCTTGAAGGTATTGGTGCGCGGGTCGCGCTTGATCGCGTACTTGTCCACCTGCGGCACCCGCCGGAAGTAGAGCAGGAGCCTCTCCAGGGCCTCGCTGTGCTGGCCGAGCGGCTTCGCCCGGTGCTCGGCGATGACCTCGTCGCACACCAGCGTCTTCAGGTAGTCTCGCTGCATCTTGTCGAAGCGCCGGTGATAGAGCAGGTCCTTGTTCCGGATCTCCGTCGCCTCCTCCGGCAGGGCCTCTCCCCCCTTCTCGGTGCGGCCGGAGCGCCACTCACCCTTCTTCTTGTCGCGCCACGCCCGGAACTGCTGCTTCATGCCGAAGAGGCCGTTGCGCAGGAAGAGCACCACGAAGAGCATCAGGGTGCCGATCATGATGTGCCGGATCGGTCCCAGGGTGATCAGCACCTTGTCGAGAATCACGACGATGAGCGTGCCCGCCACCGCCCCTTCGGCCCTCCCGATGCCCCCGATCGTCAGCATGGCGAGTCCGAGCAGCACCGTGTCGAAGCTGAAGATCGAGAAGGCGACGCCCCGGTAGTGGGCGGTGTAGAAGCCGCCGATGAAGCCGAGGGCGACGGAGGAGATGAGGAACACGATGATCCGCGCCCGCTTGTAGTTGACGCCCGTCGCCTCGGCGAAGGCTTCGCGTTTTTCGGGCGCCATCTTCAACAGCCGGCCGAGCCGCCTCCCGTCGACGAAGCGGAACAGGACGAGCGCAGCGATGAGCAGGGCGAACGCGCCGTAGTAGGACACGAGGGACTGGGTGAGCGGTGCCCAGTCCGAGTCGATGTAGGTCGAAGCGCCGTAGAGACCTCCCGACGCCGAGCCGAACTCCCGGGAGGTCACGAAGTAGACCCGGCAGAGCTCGTTCAACCCCAGGGTCAGCAATGCGTAGTAGAAGCCGTCCAGGCGCATTGCCGGCAGCGCGATGATGGTGCCGAAGAGCAGCCCGACTCCCATTCCGATGAAGGGCAGGGTCCACCACTCCAGACCCAGGTTGATCGAGAGCCAGGAGGTCAGGAAGGCGGCCACCCCCACGACCGCATAGCTCGCGAGGGAGAAGATGCTGGCGGTGCCGATGATCAGCGTCCAGCACACGTTGATCGCGGCGAAGATCCCGAAGATGGCGCCCGCGGTAAGGAGGGTGTTCTGCATGCCTTCGGGGAGGAAGAAGGGAGCGAGCGCGAGCGCGAGCAACGCAAGAGTCCAGTAGATGGGGCGCTTGTCCACGATCAGCTTCTGGGCCCGCAGCGTCTTCGGGTTGTAGTAGCCGCGGATCAGCAGCAGGGTCCTGCGGGTGGGCCACCATCGGGTACGCTTCCACCGGCTTCCGGCGTGGCTCTTCCATTTGTGGATGTACTTGAACCGGCCGACCTTGTAGGCCGGCACCTTGTAGGCGGGGTTGTCGTCCCACACCTCCCGGGGGTCGCTCACCCGCAGCGCCGGGACCTCGTGGTTTCCGCCCTTCGCGCCCCACACCGCGAGCGGGTTCTTCCAGGTGTACGTTCGCTTGTCCGCCGCCACGCTACTGCTCCCGCGCCTTGTCCAGAATGCCCGCGATTCCTCGGGGCCTGATGATCAGGATGGTGATGATCACCAGGAACTGGGTGATCAGCACGTACTGTCCTCCCAGCAACCTCGAGGTGAGCGCCTCGGTGCAGCCGAGGATGAAGGCGGCGATCACCGCTCCCTGCACACTGCCGAGCCCCCCGCAGAGGGCGATGCTCACCCCCTTGATGAGGGGAGTGAGACCGCTGAAGGGGGCGATGTAGTAGGTCTGGGACAGCAGCACCGCGGAGAGCCCGGTCATCGCGCCGGTGATCGCCATGACGTAGAAGCCGGTCCTCCTGATACCGATGCCGACGATGGAGGCGGCATGCGGGTTCATCATCATCGCCCGGATCTCGAGGCCGCGCCGGCTCGACTTCATCCAGCGCACCACGAAGAGGAGCATGAGCACGGAGCACACCACGATGCCGATCTTGTCCGAGGTGAGCACCACGTCGCCGATCTCGACCTTCCAGTAGCCGAAGATCTCCGGCAGGGACTTGTTGCGAGGACCGAACCACCACAGCAGGCCCTGGGAGCCGATGAGACTGACCGCGAGCGTTCCGATCAGGCCGCGGACCGTGAAGTTGGGCTTGTCGTGCAGGGGAATGAACACGAGCAGGCATATGAGGACGCCCGCTGCCGCTCCGCTCAGGATTCCGGCCGAGAGCACCGCCACCGGATGATCCGAAACCATGCGGGCGGTGACGTAGGCGCCATAGCCCGAGAAGGCGAATATGAATCCGTAGCCCAGGTTCACGAGTCCCAGACTGGACCAGGTGATGGACACCGCGACCGCGATCAGGCCGTAGATGCAGGCGACCACGACCGCGTTGGTCAGGATGAATCCGAGGTCCATCGCGAGGATTCCTATACCCGGATATGCATGGCCAGCGCGCTGGACGCTTCGCCCGTGAGCTTCCCCGCATGCATGCCGATCACGCGGTCCACCCGACCTTCGAGGAGGGCGACGTTCTGCTCGGCGATGACCATCGCCGACGCTTCGAGGTCGATCTTCAGCAACGCCTCCATCACCGCCATGCCGATCTTCGGGGCGAGCCCGAGGGACGGCTCATCGGCGAGATAGAGCCTGGCGTCCGCCATGAGCCCCCGGCCGATGGAGACCATGCGCCGTTCCCCTCCCGACAGCCGCGCGACCGGGGTGCGAAGGAGCGGGCGCAGCGGCGCGAAGAGGTCGAGGACCTCCTCCTTCCTGCGCGCCCGCGTGCGCCACGCCTCCCGGGTGAACGCGCCGCTGTCGAGGTGCTCTTCCACCGTCAGGCCGTGAAAGATCTCGTCACCCTGGGGCATGATGGCGAGCCCCTGCCTCACGATGAGATGCGTGTAGCGTCCGGGCCCCTGGCTCCGGGTCCTCCCGATCTGCCGGCCGTTGAACATGATCGAGCCGCGCTGCCACCCGGTGAGACCGGCGATGGCGTAGAAGAGGGTGGTCTTCCCGTGGCCGTTCAACCCGACCAGGCCCACCCGCTCCCCCGCGTTGACGGCGAGGTCCAGGTCGTGAATGACCCGCAGCGGTCCATAGCCTGCCGACAGCCCCGTGACGTTCAGGATCTCGCGCACCGTCCCGCCACCCCCCGGCTCAGGCCGCGCTCTCGAAGTAGGCGGCCCGCACTTTCGGGTCGTCGATGATCTCGTTCATGAGCCCTCGGGCGATGACCTCGCCCGCGTCCATGACGATGACCCGGTCCGCAATCGTGTCCAGCAGCTCGATGCGGTGCTCCACGATGACGACCGCGATGTTCATCTCCTTGGAAAGCATCCGCAGTATCTCGTCGATCTCGTCGACTTCCGAGTTGATGAGCCCCGCCGCGGGCTCGTCCATGAGCAGGATGTCCGGGTCCCGCATGAGCACCGAGGCGAGCAGCAGCTTGCGCCGGTTGAAGGTCTCGAGCTGCGAGTTCGGGACGTCCTCGTCGACCACGAAGTCGACGAGGTCGGCCGCGTACTCGGCATCGAACCGGGTGAGATAGGGCTTGTACGCCTGCCTGACCGCCTTGAAGGTCTGCCCTACCGTGAGGTCCTCGGGCACCAGCGGCGTCTGATAGGTCCGGCCCACCCCGAGACGCGCCCGCCGGTACAGGGGCAGAGCGGTGATGTCCCGACCCTTGAAGTGGACCTCGCCGGTCTTCGGCGCGTAGCGTCCCGAGAAGATCTCCACGAGACTGGTCTTGCCGGCGCCGTTCGGGCCGATGATGCCCAGAACTTCGCCGGCGCGCACTTCCAGCTCGATGTTCCTCAGGATCTCCCTGCCGCCCAGGTCGAGCGAGAGGTTCCGGCAGGAGAAGAGAGGGACGGAGTCGTGACCGTCCATGGCCGCCCCGCCCCTCTGCCGGATCAGCCCCACCAGGGCGAGGGCCGAAGCTTCGACTCGCTGATGGCGTCGGGCCAGATGATCTTGTGCTGCACCTCCTGCACCTGCACGTAGAGCTGGCTCATGCCCGTCTCGTGCGAGTCCGACTGGTTGCCGAAGCCGTTGTCCGGGTAGTGCAGGGCCTCCTGGTACTCGTTGTTCATGTCCATCATTCCGCACACGCCCCGGAAGGGATTCTCCCTTATCCAGTCGACGTTCTTCCTGAAGTCCTCGGGCGTCGTGTCCAGCGCGCCGGTCGCGTTCCAGGACGCCTCCAGGTACTTGACGATGTCGTACCCGTTCCCGGTGTACACCAGACCCATGGTGTTTCTCTCGTAGTCGCCGAACTCGGGGAATCGGTCCAGGTACTTCTTCCTGAAGTCCTGTCCGATCTGATCGCCGTAGATCCCGAGCACCGTGCTCCAGCAGAACCCTTCCGTCGCCCGTCCGCCCAGCTCCAGGAACTCCGGCTGCGACGGGCCGTACTGGAGGTAGACGAGGGAATCGTCCACCGGGTCGGCCACGAACTGCTTGCAGAATGCGGCGTACTCCGCCGCGACCCAGTGATCGATCATGATCGCGCCGGCGTCGACTTCCTTCAGTCTGCGGATCACCGGACTCCAGTCGTTCACCGGATACTGGATATCCGTCACCTCGGCCAGCTCGAAGTCGTAGTTCGGGATGGCTTCCCTCGCCGCCCGGAGGATGGTCTGGTTGTAGCCGACCTGCTCGGCCACGATGTGTATCTTCCGGTTCTTGGGCTTCCAGCCCTGGACCCTCTCCATTTCCGTCAGCCACAACGGATAGGTCCATCCGTAGTTGACCTCCGACGGGTCCGTCTGCAGCACGTGGCTGTACTTCTCCGGGTCGGCCTTGAAGGCGTCGGTCGCGTTGCGCTGGGTATTGCCCTGCAGATAGGGACACTTGTACTTGGCGGACTCGTCCATTGCGGGAATCGGCGCGAAGAGGAACGCATTCGATATGGCATGGACC
>CAYFYD010000151.1:0-8597 GCA_964347195.1 uncultured Ectothiorhodospiraceae bacterium | reverse complement strand
CCCGTCATTCCCGCGCCACCTCCCGTCATTCCCGCGGAAGCGGGAATCCATTTCGACCAACGAATCCCGAAACGCGCGTTGCTGATAGGATGCGCTCCCTTCCGAACGGGTTCCGGTGGAGGGCGGCCATGGACTTTGCGGTGGGGATAGGGCGGACCGAGAGCATCCACGAGGTGGGCGACCACGCGCGGGTCGCCGAAGAGAGCGGCTTCAAGTACGTCTCGGTGGTGGACATCCCCTTCCTCGGCCGGGAAGTGGACTCGATGATGACCATGGCCGCACTCAACACCAGCAAGATCCGCATCGGGCAGGGGGTCACCGACCCCGTTACCCGCCATCCTCTCGTCGTCGCCAACGCCACCGCCACCATCGACGAGCTGTCGGGGGGGCGCGCCTTCGTCGGCATCGGCACCGGCGGTCCCTGGGGCAAGCCCATGACGCGGCCGGCTCCTCTCGCCGCGCTGCGGGAGGCGGTGACCTTCATCAAGCGCTACAGTGCCGGGGAAGAGGTGGAGTGGCGCGGGGTCGAGTTCCGGTCGGAGTGGTCGCGCCGGGAGCTTCCGGTCTACATCGCCTGCGGGGGGCCGAAGGCGTGCTACCTCGCCGGGCAGGTGGCGGACGGGGTCATCGCCACCAGCAACGCGGACCTGACCACGAACGTCTGGCGCATGGAACAGATCGCGCGCGGGGCGGAGAGCGTGGGACGGGACCCGGCCGAGATCGACTACTGGGTGCGCGGCATGATCTACCTCTGCGACGACACGGCGGAGGCGGTCCGGGAGGTCGCCGGCTACGCCGTCAACGGCGCCTACATGCTGTGGATCCAGATGAGCCGGAACAATCCGCAGAGCGAGGCGCTGCGGCGCCGGCTGGAGCGGGAGCAGCCGGGGGTGATCGAGGACTGCAAGCGGGTCCACGACGCCTTCGACCCCCGATGGCTCGAGCACCCCGATGCGCCGGCGGCGAAGCTCATCACCCCGCGCATCCTCCACTCCCAGCACTTGGTGGGCACCCCGGAAGATGTGTGTGCGCAGCTCGAGCGGCTCGAGGAGGCCGGCATGAGAACCTTCGGGACCGTGACCTACACCATCGACGACAAGCGCGACATGATGCGCGAGATCGGCGCCCACATCATTCCGCGCCTGCGCCGGGCGTCGTAGGCCGGCCGCGCTCCCGGGGCCGCGCCGTCCATCGGCCGGCATCCGGGCTCGGCCAGCGCACATGGAAGCGGGAATCCATTTCGGTCAACGGATCCCGAAGCCCGTCATGCTCCGCCCCGACCTGTCCTGCGGGTTCGGCTCCTGCGGGTTCGGCGGGACTTTCACGCCCGTGGCGCATGCTTGACAAAGCACCATCGCCGGGCCATAAGGGCGAGGGAACGACTCCACCAACTCACCTGATTCGGAGGAAGAAGGCATGGATTACAAGAAGGACGACCTGATTGAAATGCTGGCGACGGGCAGGATGTCACGGCGGAAGTTCCAGTCCCTGCTGGGGTCCCTCGGCGTCGCGACACTGACCCTCCCCGTCTGGTCCGGTCCCGCCCGGGCGGCCGCGGAGGACCATCCCCACGTGTTCACCTGGGAGGGGTGGGATTCGGCCGAGCACCACCAGGAGTACCAGGACAAGCACGGCGAGCTTCCCAATTTCTCCATCTTCGGGGACGAGGAAGAAGCGTTTGCGAAGATCAGGGCCGGCGCCAGGTACGACGTGAGCCACCCCTGCTCCTACAAGGTGGAGATATGGCGCGATGCCGGAATCCTGCAGCCCATCGACGTGAGCCGCCTCGACCACTGGGGAGACATCGTCCCGAGTCTCAAGGAGATCCCGGGCATGACGACCGCCGATGGCGACATCTACTTCGTCGCGGCGGAGTGGGGTCACACGTCGGTGCTCTATCGTCCCGACCTCGTGGATCCCGAGTATCAGGAAGAGGAGACTTGGGGGATCCTGTGGGACGAGCGCTACGCCGGGCGTCTGTCCATGGCGGACAGCCTCATCGACGGTGTGATGGTGGCCGCGATCTACGGCGGCGCGAAGGACCCCTTCAACATGACCGATGCCGAAGTGGAGGTCACCGGCGACCTGCTGCGCAAGCAACTGCCGTTGCTGCGCTACTACTGGACCAGCCCCACCGACATCGAGAACTCGATGGCGGCGGGCGAGCTGGTGGCGACCAGTTCATGGAACGACTCGTTTACCGCTCTCAGGGGCGAGGGCATCGACGTCAAGTACATGAAACCCAAAGAGGGGGCCATGACCTGGGTGTGCGGGTTCTGTCTGATGTCGGCGGCCGACCCGGCGAAGCTCGACAAGAGCTACGATGTCATCGATGCGTTCCTCAGCCCGGAATCGGGCGTGGTGACGATAATGGACGAGGGGTACGGACACGCCAACAAGCGCGCCTTCGACCTCGTCTCGGACGATGCGCTCACGGAGCGTGGGTTGAGCAAGAATCCCGAAGAGCTGCTGAGTTCGGGCATCTTCCAGGAGCCCATCGGCAACGAGCCCGTGCTCCAGGGGTTGTTCGAGGAGATCAAGGCGGGATTGTAGGGTTCTCCGGTCAACGTCTGCCGGTATCGAGGGCCAGGACGGTTCCGGGGCATCCGGCATGGACGGGTGCGGTGCCCCGGGCTCGTCTTGCCCGACCGTCAGGAGTTCCCCGGGCGTCCGTTGGCCCCGGCGACTTCGGTCACGTCCTTCCGCGCGGGAGCGCAGAGCACGGCTCCAATCGGGATCGTGGATGTGGTTCATCGAGCACGAACGGAACGGATTCCCGCGCAGGCTTGTCCTCGACCCCGATCGGGGACGGGAATCCATTGCCGAAGCATCCTTGACGATGCTCCGGAAGTGAGCACCTCACCGACCTCATGAGCGCCTCAACGACTTCATCCCCCCACCCCCCGCGCCGGGGGATGCGGGTGTGGCTCATGAACAGCGAGTCGGCAAGGGGATACGGCCTGCTGTCGCCGACCCTGCTGGTCGTCGTGCTCGGTCTGGTCTTCCCGGTGATCATCCTGACCACCCTGAGCTTCTGGAAGCAGGACTACGTCGACATCATACGGACCTTCACCTTCGAGAACTACTTCACGTTCTTCGAGAAGAAGATCTACTACCTCATCCTGTACCGCTCCATTCGCATCTCGGCCTTCGTGACTCTGGTCACCGTGGCGCTCGCCTATCCCCTCGCCTACTTCATCGCCTTTCATGTCCACAAGAACAAGATCATGTGGATCATTCTGGTCACGATTCCGTTCTGGACCAGCTACCTGCTGCGCGTCTTCTCGTGGAAGGTGATCCTCGGCTACAACGGCGTGATCAACTCGGGACTCATTTCGCTCGGCGTCATCTCCGAGCCCTTCGAGTTCCTGCTCTACAACCCGACCGCGGTGGTGATCACGCTCGCTCATGCCTGGGCGGCGGTGGCCATCCTCCCGATCTACGTATCTCTGGAGAAGATCGACCGATCGCTCATCGAGGCCGCCCGCGACCTGGGCGAGAGCGCGTTCATGACCTTCGTGCGCGTGACGTTGCCCCTCTCCCTCCCCGGGGTCATCGCCGCGAGCCTGCTGGTGTTCATCCCCACGGTGGGAGACTACGTGACACCGGCGCTGGTGGGGGGCACGCGAGGGATCATGATCGGCAACATCATCCAGTCCATGTTCGGCAAGGCGCTGAACTGGCCGCTGGGCGCCGCGCTGTCCATCATCTCCATGTTGACGGTGACCCTCGTGGTGTGCGCGCTCCTGGGCGGAACCCACTGGTTCCGGAAGCGGGTGGGCTAGGGAATGAACGCATCGCGCCGCAGGCTCAACGGGTTCGGAGTGTATGCGGTCGCGTACCTCGCGTTTCTCTACCTGCCGGTGGCAGTGCTTCCCGTATTCTCGTTCAACGATTCGCAGTACATCACCTTCCCCCTGAAGGGGTTCACGTTCAAGTGGTATCACCAGTTGGCGGACAGCTACGGGCTCCTGAACGCGCTGGGGAACAGCGTGCGGGTCGCGCTGTGCGTATCGATACTGAGCACCGTGCTCGGGGTCTTCGCCGCCAAGGCGGTTACGCGCTATCGGATGCACGGGCGAGGCGGGCTGATCGGATTCATCATGGTGCCGCTCGTCATCCCCGAGATCATCCTGGGCATCTCCCTTCTCATGACCTTCAGCCTGGGTGGCGTGGAGCTCTCTTTGATAACCGTGGCGATCGGTCATCTTCTCCTCTGCGTTCCTTTTTCCATGCTGGTGTTGATCTCCCGTATGGAAGGTTTCGACAGGAGCATGGAGGAAGCGGCGCGGGACCTCGGGGAGAACGCGTGGGGCACCTTCTGGCGAGTCACCTTCCCCATCATTCTGCCCGGCATCGTGGCGAGTGTGCTGCTCACCTTCACCATTTCCTTCGACGAGTTCGTGCTGGCCTTCTTTCTCTCCGGATCGGACGCGACATTGCCCGTGCACATCTGGAGCCAGCTCCGCTTCCCGGAGAGGCTGCCCTCGGTCCTGTCCCTCGGCGCCATCATCGTCGTGGCGTCCACGCTCGTAATCCTCGTCGCGGAGCTCGTTCGCCGCCGCGGCGTGCAGCTCACCCCTCCCAAGGTGTGAAAGGATGACGAGCGCAATCATCTCGATCGACCACGTCACCAAAGACTTCGGGTCGGTAAGGGCGGTCAACGACGCGCACTTCGAGATTGCAGAAGGAGAGTTCTTCTCCCTTCTCGGGCCATCAGGGTGCGGAAAGACCACCCTGCTCCGGATGCTCGCCGGCTTCGAGGTGCCGACGGAGGGTCGCATCCACATCGACGGCAAGGACGTGACCGTGGTCCCGCCGAACCACCGTCCGGTGAACATGGTGTTCCAGAGCTATGCGATATTTCCGCACCTGAACGTCGCCTCCAACATCGCGTTCGGCATGCGGAAGTCGGGGCTCTCCAAGCACGAGCTCGGGCAACGGATCGAGGAGATGCTGGAGCTGATCCGGCTGCCCGGCTACGGGGGACGCACCGCGAACGAGCTGTCCGGGGGACAGCGGCAGCGCGTCGCCCTGGCGAGGGCGCTCATCAAGCAGCCGAAGGTGTTGTTGCTGGACGAGCCGCTGGGCGCGCTCGACAAGAAGCTGAGAGAGCAGATGCAGATCGAGCTCCGCCAGTTGCAGCAGCAGGTGGGTATCACCTTCGTGTTCGTGACCCATGATCAGGAGGAAGCGCTCACGCTGTCCGACCGCATCGCGGTCATGTCCCAGGGCGACGTTCTGGAGATCTCGACGCCGGGCGAGCTGTACGAGGACCCGAAGTCGCGATTCGTCGCGGACTTCATCGGGACCATGAACTTCTTCGACTGCATGGCGAGCGGGTGGCGGGGCGGCGTCCTCGGCGCGGAGTCGGCGGAGCTCGGCCGGGTGCATGCTGTGTGCGAGACGCCTCCCTCGGCGCCGGGGGAGGGCTTCGTGCTCGCCATCCGCCCCGAGAAGTTCCAGCTCGCCTTCGAGGCCCCGGGGCAGTCGCACAATGCGGTCCGGGGCCGCATGGGACCCTCCGCCTATCTCGGCGACCGCAGCCACTTCTATGTCTACCTCGAGGGCCGGAGCGAGCCGGTATCCGTCGCGCTGCCGAACCTGGCGAGGTCGCTGGACCGGATAAGGGGGGTGGATCAGGAAGTCTGGCTGACGTGGCCGGACGACGCGGCGGTGCTGCTGCCGAGGGAGGAGTAGTCGCGCCGGCGCGCGCGGAGGCAAACCCGGTCGGCGCCGAAGCGATCGTAGGCGGCGCGCGTTGCGCCGACGCGGGTGGGGGCGAACCCGGATCCGGCGGCTCATGTGAAATCCGGAATCCGGAGACTCGGAGGGCCGGCTCCCGGGGAGGAGTGCGCTCGACGGGCGGGAGCGCCGCCGCAGGGATGCGGCTACCTCCGCGTCACCCGTACGCTCGCGATGTTCCGCCGCTCCGCCAGCGCCTTCACCAGCGACACGAGCGGCGCCTCGGCGAGCGGGTAGCCGGTCGCGATCGGTCCCGCCGCCTCGAGCGCGGCGCACTCGCGTTCGTCGTAGAACGCGGCGAGGAGGAGGTCCTCGTCGGAGGCGAAGGGCCCGCGGGTCCTGCGCACGCGCTCCAGCGCGGGCGGCACGAGCGCGCCCGGACGTTCCCGGACCGGCTCTTCGCTCCCCGCGACCCGGTCGAGGAGGTCCGGGTCGACGGGGCCCGCGATCTCGCCGTAGTGGCCCAGCAGATACTTGCGCACCTCGTCGGGCACCGCGGCGTAGCGCTCGTTCCCCACGACGTTCAGCACCGCCTGGGTGACGATGAACTGGGCGAAGGGGCTCACCACGATGGGGTAGCCGAGGTCGGCGCGCACCCGCCCCGCCTCGTCGAGGATCTCCTCCAGACGCTCCTCGATTCCGAGGGTTGCGAGCTGGGAGCGCAGGTTCGATATCATCCCGCCCGGCACTTGGTGGTGGTAGTGGAAAACGTCGTAGGGGACGATCTCGCCGACCGGCCGGGCCTCGTGGGCGGCGATGAAGTGCAGTCGGTCCGCGACCTCGGCGACTGGCTCGAGATCGACGCCGGGCTCGAATCCCGAGCGTCGCGCATTGCGCACGAAGTGCTCGGTGGAGGGATGGGAGGCGCCGTTCGCGAGGGTGGAGGTCGCGGTGTGCACGCAATCCGCCCCGTACTCCACGCACTTGAGGACGACATAGGGGGCGAGCCCGGAGAGGCAGTGGCTGTGGATCTGAAGGGGCAGGCCGCCGCAGGCCGCCTTCGCCGCCGGGATCAGGGTCGCGGCGCGCTCCGGCGTGAGCAGTCCGCTGGGGTCCTTGAGGAAGATGCCGTCGGCCCCGAGCGACGCCATCTCCCGAATCCTGGCCGCGTAGTAGGCGTCGGTGTGCACCGGGCTCACCGTGTAGACGAACCCGGCCACGGTGTGCAGGCCCACGCGCTTCGCCGCGCGCACCGGCACCTCGAGGTTGCGCACGTCGTTCAGCGCGTCGTAGGTGGTGTGGTAGCGGATGCCGTTGGCGGCGATGCGTTCCGCCGTGCGCTCCACCACGTCGTCGGGGAAGAGCTCGAAGGTGAACAGGCTCTGGCCCCGGTGGTGGACGATGAGCGGGGTCTCGGTGACCCATCCGCTCAGCATGCGCATCCGCTCGAAGGGGTCTTCCCGCAGGTAGCGCACGCATACGTCGAACACCGCGCCGCCGACCAGGTCGATCGCCTCGAAGCCCGCGCGGTCGAGGCGCGGCGCGATGTCCGCCATCGCCGCGGTGCGCATGCGGGTCGCCCACAGGCACTGGTGGGCGTCGCGCAGCGTGACGTCGATCACCGATATGGGGCGGGGCGAGCGCATCGCGGGAGGGGATCCGGTTGCCGGCCTCGGACCCGGATTCTATAGTGGCGCGCCGCATGGCCGAACCTTCATGCGCCGCAGCGCGGCCGGGTGAGCACCGTGTCCCTGACCCATGGCGACATCGCCGAGATCATCAGAGCCATCGATGCGAGCGAGCTCGAGGAGGTCGTGATCGCGATCGGGGACCTGAGGGTGGAAGTCCGTCGAAAGGGGAGCGGAACGGAGGCGGGCACCGACCTGAGGCGGATCGAGACCGCCCCCTCCTCCGTCCCGGCGCGCCCCGTCCCGCAGGACACGGCGCCGGGCCGGGGCGCCGTGTCCCTCTCTTCGCGAAGCGCTCCCGAGCCCGTGCTGAAGACCGGCCAGATCGCGGTGCGCTCGCCGATGGTGGGCACCTTCTACCGCCGCCCTTCGCCCGACGAGGCGCCTTTCGTCGAGGTGGGGAGCCGGGTGGAGCCGGAAGCGCCCCTCTGTCTGGTCGAGGTGATGAAGCTCTTCACCACCGTCTACGCCCCGGGCGCCGGTCGGGTCGACGCGATCTGCGTTGCCGACGGGGAGCCGGTCGAGTACGACCAGCTCCTCTTCGTGCTCGATAGCGGCTGATCGCCCCGAGCAACGCCGACATCACCACCCACTCGTGGCGTCTCGAGCAGATAGCCCGTGGGGCCGAGAAGGCGGGCCGGGACCCGGACGACATCGACTTCCGGGTCCGCGGCATGATCCATGTGGCGGAGAGCAAGGAAGCGGCCCGATACGAAGCGTTGGGGTACGCAGTGAACGCCGCGTACCTGATGTGGTCGCTGATGAGCTCCGGCGGGCCCGAGGTCGAGGAGCTGCGCCGGCGCCTGACCCGCGAGTACCCCACCATCGAAGCGTGCCGCCCGTTGTCGAGGGGGTAGGGTGGATCAAGGTTCCTTTTTGTGTTTTTCTTCCGAAAAATGGGAGAAAACACGACGATGGGAAGCTTCTGGGAGATCCTTGCCGAGGCGGTGGGCCTGATCCTGATCCGGGACGCGGACCTCATCGAGATCATCGGGCTCTCGCTGCGGGTCACGCTGACGGCAGTGGCCCTCGCCTGCGCGATCGGCCTGCCGCTCGGGGCGGCGGCCGGCGCGTTCTCGTTTCCCGGACGGACGGCGGTCGCCGTCGTCCTGAACGCCCTGATGGGGCTGCCGCCGGTGGTGGTCGGGCTGATCGTCTACCTGATGCTGTCGGCCGCCGGCCCGCTCGGCCCGCTGGGCCTGCTCTACACCCCGACGGCGATGA
>CAYFYD010000150.1:0-8607 GCA_964347195.1 uncultured Ectothiorhodospiraceae bacterium | reverse complement strand
GCACGAGAGAACCCGCCCGCCCGCCGGAGGGGTCGCAGTGTCCCGGCTGAGCTCGCTGATGCGCGGCCCGGCGGTCGAAAGCTGAGCTTCGTACGTAATCAGGTTCCCTGATGGCGATACCACCGGCATGGCGACGTCCGGGGGACGGGGTGAACGGGAATCCATCCGCTGCCTGCTCCTCGAGCTTCACACCCATCCGCCGTCGACGATGAAGCTCTGGCCGGTGATCATGCGGCTGTCGTCCGCGGCGAGGAAGAGCACCATGCGCGCGATGTCGTCCGGGTAGAGCTTGTGCTCGAGCGCCTGACGCTCGTAGATCATCCGCTCTCCTTCCTCGTCGAGCCAGAGCGCGACCTGACGCTCGGTCATCACCCAGCCCGGCAGCACCGCGTTGACCCGGACGTTCGACGCACCGAAGTCCCGCGCGAGCGAGCGAGTGAGCCCGACGACCGCCGCCTTGGCGGTGGTGTAGCAGACATAGCCGCCCTCCCCCATCACCCAGCTCGTGGAGCTGAAGTTGACGATAGCGCCGTGGCCCCGGCGCTTCATGCCCTCGAACACGCGCTGCGAGGCGAAGAACTGGTGCTTGAGGTTCACCGCCATGCGCTCGTCCCACATCCGCGGGGTGACGCTCTCCACCGCGTGGCGCTCGTCGTTCCCCGCGTTGTTCACCAGCACCGAAACGCCGCCGAGGGCCCGCTCCGCGGTGTCGATGGAAGCCGCGAGCGCCCCGCTATCGGTCAGGTCGCACTCCAGGTAGAGGGGAGAATGGCGGTGCACGCCTTCGAGCTCCGCCGCGAGCGTCCGCGAAGCCTGCGCCGCGATGTCGAGGAACGCGACCCGCGCCCCCTGCGCCGCGAAGTGCGCCACCAGCGAGGCGCCGATCCCCGAGCCGCCGCCGGTGACGAGCACCCCGCGGTCGACGAGGCTCGGATAGCGCGCGTAGTCGGGCATCAGAGGGCGGCCCCCGGTGCCGGCGCGCCCTCGCCGCCCGTGCCGAGGGACCCCGCCAAAGCCGGGACCTCCGCTACCGGCAGCACCGAGATCCGCTCATCGAGTGGATACGCCTCGTCCCCCGGGTACACCACCCACAGGTGCTCCAGCTCGAGATCGCCAAGCGCCACCCGCATCGAACGCGTCGTGCCGGGGGCGTCGGCGAGCTTGCATTCGAAACCGTAGCACCGGCCCCCGCGCATGACCAGCAGGTCGAGCTCCGCACCCCCGTGAGTCGCCCAGAAACAGGCGCCGCCGGCATCGAACGCCCCCGCGATCTGCTCGATCGCGAACCCTTCGAAAGAGGCCCCGACCTTGGGGTGGCCGGCCACTGCTTCGCTCGTGTCCAGCGTGAGCAGGGTGTGGAGGAGCCCGGAGTCCCGAAGGTAGACCTTGGGCGACCTGACCTGGCGCTTTCTCACGTTCGCGAACCAGGGAGGGAGCGCACGCACCATGAAGGCACCGGTCAGGATGTCGAGATAGCGGCGCGCAGTGGCTTCGCTCGAACCCAGCGCCCGGGCGAACTCCGCCGCGTTCCACACTTGGCCGTGATAGTGGGCGATCATCGTCCAGAAGCGGCGGAGGGTCTCCGCGGGCACCGTGATGCCGAGCTGGGGAAGGTCGCGTTCGAGGAAGGTCCGCACGAAGCTCCGCCGCCAGAGCGCGGACCCTCGATCATGCCGCGCGAGGAACGCGCGGGGAAAGCCGCCCCGGAGCCAGAGCGTGCGCCACGATTGCGCACCTGTCTCCGTCAGGGCGAATCCGGAGAGGTCGACCAGGCCCGCGCGCCCGGCGAGGGATTCCGATACCCCGCGCACGAGCGAAGGCGATGCGCTGCCGAGCACGAGGAAACGCGCCGGACTGTCGGCCCGGTCGGCGAGCACGCGCAGGGTCTCGAAGAGCGCCGGCTCGCGCTGGATCTCGTCGATGACCACCAGACCGGAAAGGCCGGCCAGGGCCTGTTCCGGGGTTTGCAGCCGGCGCCGGTCCACCGCGCGTTCGAGGTCCAGGAACGTGCTCGGGGTCGAGGCGGCCGCGATCGCGCGCGCGAGGGTGGTCTTGCCGCACTGACGCGGCCCGGTGAGGGCGACCACGGGGTGAACGGAGAACGCCTCGCGGATGCGCGCCCGTGCGCCGGGACGATCGATGACCATGCGTCATGCTATTCCTTGAAAATCCTCGATTCAACTGCGGATTTTCAAGGATCTCTGTCCAGAATGAAACGACAGAGCACCAACGCCGGTGTCCAGTCCATGACCGGCGGCAGGCACGTGCGACCCGAGCGTGAGCGCCGCGTCCACATCGCAGATCGGGAATCGCTCCACGACATGTCGGACCGGGCATGATTGCCGTCGCCACCAACACTTTGCCATCCTCCGGGTTCGGCGACAGTGGCGCGATTCGCGTCCTGTGGATCGAGGGCACGCGCCAGTTCCGGGCACGACCACAACGCGCCGTTGCGTCCAGCGACACGGACATGACTTCCGCTCAATCGAAGGATGGCGACTCGCGCCGCGCGCGGGAACGAGCCGAGCGGGTTCCGTCCGGAGCACGTGGACTCACCCCGCGCAGGCGTGGGCGACCATCCTCTGGAAGTGGTGGACGTTCCCGTCGAAGAACTCGGAGAAGTGCGCGCGCTCGAAGGCAGCGCTCTCGAAGCTCTCCTGCAGGCGCCCGACGAGGTCGACGTCCTCGCGGTTGAAGACGGGAAAGCGCGCGACCACCGACTCCCGCTCGGCGGCGAGCGCGGGCGCCAGCGCCGCCTCTCCGGCGAAGAAGATCTCGACCCGCTCCCGGCAGCTCCCGGGACCGGTCGGCTCGATCAGGATGAAACGCAGGTTGTCGCTGAAGACGGTGACGAGCAGGTTGGGGAACACCGAAAGGGCCTCGATGGTGGCGGCCTGCTCGGCGTCGAGGCCCGGGAACTCCGGCAGCCGGCCCGCTCCCTCGTCCCGCGGCGCGTAGGCCGCGCTCCCCTGTCCGACCACGTGCTCGCCTTCCTTCACGAAGTAATGCTCCTGCATCGGAAGGTAGCGGTTGAGCGCGGGGTGCACATAGGGCACGTGGTAGATGTCGATGAAGTTCTCCACCACCAGCTTCCAGTTGGCGGCGACCTCGAAACGCAGGCTCGCCCCGTGGACGAGGCGCCTGAAGTCGTAGTGCGCCCAGCGTCGCTCGAGGGGCCCGAGCACCTGCTCGATGCCGGGCGCGGCCGGGTCCAGGTTCACGAACACCACCTGGTTCCACACCGCGCTTCGCACCGGCGCGAGCCCCGGCCCGTCCTTCGGGTTCTGCTCGTGCGCCCCGAAGCCCCGGTAGTGCGGCCGGCGCACGAGGGCGCCCGAGAGGTCGTAGCACCAGGCGTGGTAAGGGCAGACGATGCGCCGCTGGCCGGACCTCGGCTCGTCCACGAGGCGCATGCCGCGGTGACGGCAGTAGTTGTGGAACACGCGCAGGTCCCCGTCTTCCCCGCGCACCATGAGGAGGGGCCGGCCCGCCGCGGAGGAGACGGGGAGGATGTCGCCGGGCTCCGGCACGTCGCCGGCGAGGCCGAGCGCGAACCAGTTGCGGGCGAAGAGGCGCTCCCGCTCCCACCGGAAGAAGGCGTCACTGTAGTAGGCGTCGGCCGGAAGCCCGGGGGACTCGCCGGTGGGCAGGTCCACCCGGGCGAGCAGGTCGTGCGCCCGCGCCGGGGTCTCGCCGTTCAACGCCGTCGTTCCTCCATGTCCGTCGATCGCGGCCGCGCCGCGCGCCCGCCGCGGGTCGAGCCGCTATCATCGCGTCCGGTACACATTACCTGGAGGTGCTCGGGATGGTTACCGCGATCATACTGATAGAAGCCGCACGGGGCCGGGTGAATGCGGTGGCCGAGCAACTGGCCGAGCAGAACGGGATCTCGGAGGTGTACTCGGTGAGCGGGCGCTACGACCTCGTGGCGATCGTGCGGGTGAGCACCAACGACGCCCTCGCCGACCTGGTGGCGGGGAAGATCACGCAGATCCCGGACATCGGGCGCACCGAGACCATGCTCGCCTTCCGCACCTACTCCCCGCACGACCTGGAGAGCATGTTCGGCATCGGCCAGTAGGGCGCGGACCAGCGATCAGCCCTCGGCGCCGGATGCCGCGCCCGCCGCGACACCGGGCCGGACCGGTCGGATTCCCGTGATTCATCTTTACCGATCCATGCCGGCCCGGAATGCGCTCTGGCAGGTCCACTACCGCGACCGACCACCATCGCAGCGGCCCGAGGTCGTAAAGCGGGATGACCGGTCCCCACCGGGCCGGACCACGATGCGCACGTCCCAGTACGAGCACTCGGGGGGCGAGCGCATCATCTCGCGAAAGGGAGCCACCGCGCGTTCGAAGTCGCCGCTCGCCTCGTTCGCTTCGAGGGCCGCGCGCGACGCCCAGAACGTGATCGACCTCGCCTCGCCGCTCCCGCGCTCGCAGCACATCATGCCCCCGCCGAACCCGGGAACGCCCAGGTAGGCGCCCATCCCCTGCGGCCAGGCGGCGATCACCTCCGCCGTGCGTTCGGGCCGGAGCGCCACGCTCGCGACCCGGGCGCAGGCCGGCGTGACGGGCCGCCCCGGATCGACCTCGGCGCACACCTCGAGGGGATGCAGCTCCGGCTCGCCGAGACGCAGCGCCGCGGCCCGCTTCACCACCTCGCCCAGGGAGCCTTCGGTGTTGGCACGCATGGCCGCCTCGCTGCGGAAGACCACCACCGACAGGGTGCGCGAGGAGTCGCCGTCGCGCAGGAAGTACCCGCACACGAGGTCCTCGTAGCCCTCCACCACCCCGCGCCAGAAGGCGTCGATCTCGTCGAAGCGCGCGGGGTCCATGTCGACGTAGTTCAGTCGCGCAAACATCGTGTCCTCTCTTCGCTCGCGGGTCCTCCCCGAAAGGCGACCCGGTCGGGTGGATGCGCCGCTTCGGCAAGACGGCATTGTCACCTTCATCCCGCGGCGATGTCGAATGCGGCCTACCGGCCGAAGCCCCGTGCGCCGGCGACCCGGGCGTCGAGGCGCATGGAAGCCGGGCTCCTGGTCCGCCCTTCGGCTTGACCGGCCCCCGCGGGCACGGCAGGCTGCGCCCATCATGAACCGGGACACCGCCTCCACCATCGCTACCGTCGTAGTCGCGGTAGTGGCGCTCGGCGCCTTCCTGCGCGCCGAGATAGGCGACGTACGCGCCGAGATGAGCGACCTGCGCGCCGAGATGGGCGACCTGCGCGCCGAGGTCGCGGAATTCCGGAGCGAGGTGCGCGCCGACATCGCCGAGTTGCGGGGGGAGGTGGCTGAGCTGCGCGGCGATATCGTGGAAATACGCGCCGATATCGCGGAAATCCGTGTCGATATCACCGACATCCGCACTGACATCACGGAGCTTCGGGAGCGCATGGTCCGGGTCGAAGTGCTGGTAGGGATCTCCCAGTCCGCTGGCGGCGAGCTCACGGTCGGACAGGGGGGCGACGCACCGCCGTGAAGGCGCCGGTGTCGGCCACGCGAGGCCGGGCTCCGCTTTCCGCTGCGTTGCTTCCGCCGGAACGCGATGCCGGGAGGCCCATCCCCGGGACGAGGCCCGCCGCCGCGCACCGCCCGAAGGGGTCGTGAACGCAGATCGGCCGAGTGCCGCGGTGGCCCTGGTGCTGGGCGGTGCGCGCTCGGGCAAGAGCGCCTTCGCGGAATCGCTCGCGCGCGAGCAGGGCCGGGGGATCTACGTCGCCACCGCGGAGCGCGTCGACGAGGAGATGGCGCGCCGGATCGAGGCGCACCGCGCCCGTCGCGGGGAAGACTGGCACACGGTGGAGGCTCCGCTCGAGCTCGCGGAAGCCATCCGCAGGGAGGGCAGTCCGCACGCCTGCCTGCTCGTCGACTGCCTGAGCGTGTGGCTCGGCAACCTCCTGCACCACAGGCGCTGCGTGGACAGCGCCTGCACCGCGCTGCTCGACTCGCTCCGCGACGCTGCCGGACCGGTGGTGCTGGTCGCGAACGAGGTCGGACTCGGCATCGTGCCGGACAACGCGACGGCCCGCGTCTTCCGCGACCACGCGGGCCGGCTCAACCAGTCCGTCGCCACGCTCGCGGAGCGGGTCTACTTCGTGGCGGCCGGCCTTCCCCTGACCCTCAAGGGACCGTGAAGCGTCTCCCGAAAGCTCCGCGACAGCGAGGGGGAGCAGCCCCCTTGGCATGCTCACCAAGGGAATGACGGGAAACCGGCGGCACGCCGCCCTCGAGTCGAGGGCGAACCCTCGACGATGGATTCCCGCTTGCGCGGGAATGACGTCATGTGCGCAAGACGCGTCACGCCCACGACAGCCGCCATTCCCGCGGAAGCTTGTCCTCGACCCCGATCAGGGGCGGGAATCCATGTGCGCCGACCGAAGACCGACGGGGTGCGGTCGGGAGCGAAGGGGCTCGCGCTCCGCGCCGGATCACAGCGCCGCTGCGATTCCCAGGTACATCCCGAGCTCGCTCGTCTGCTGCACGCCCCCGAGACAGTCGCCGGTGTAGCCGCCGAGCTTGCGCTCGTAGGCGGCGCGCATCGCGACGTGCCCCGCCGCGAGCCCCGCGAGCCCGGCCAGCAGGGCGGCCGGCGCGACCGCCGCGCCGAGCAGCGCGACGGCCCCCGCCCCGAATCCCAGGGCCAGCACGAGGCTTCCCGGCCCTGCTCCGCCCGCGACGGGCCGGGCCATTCCGGCGTCGCGGGCGTAGGTGCCGGTCGCGAGCGCGAGCACCGCGGAGGCACGGCTCGCGGCGTGGGCCGCAATCAGCAGCCAGGGGATCGCGGCGGCGGGCGCGGCGGCGAGGGAGAGGACCTTGGCCGCCAGCACCAGCCCGAGCCCGGCCGCGCCGTAGGTGCCCAGCCGGCTGTCGCGCATGATCCCGAGCGCGCGCTCGCGGGTCCGGCCGCCGCCGAGCCCGTCGCAGGCGTCGGCGAAGCCGTCCTCGTGCAGGGCGCCGGTGGCGAGCAGCGAAGCGACGGTGGAGAGCACGAGCGCGAGCTCGACCGGAAAGACGAGGTGCGCGAGCCAGAACACCGCGCCGGCAAAGGCCCCGACCGCTGCACCGACGAGCGGATAGTAACGGGTGGCGGCCCCGTCGCGCGCTTCGCTCGCCGGTGCCGGAGCTCGCACCGGAAGGCGCGTGAGGAGCCGCACCGCGAGGAGCAGCCGCGCCAGCTCTTCGCGGGTGCGTGTCACCGGATCCGTCCCTCTGCCCGGACCTCGCCCCCTCCCGGAGAGACGCCCCTCGAGGCGGCCCGGTGCGGGGACGGCACGGGCGATGCGGACGGTCCCGCGCGCGCCGCCGGGCGGGAGCGGCCGCTCATCCCCCCGCCCTGCTGACCCCCGCGCCTTCGAAGCTCGCCATCTCCGAGAGCATCGCCGCCGCACACTGGAGGAGGGGCCACGCGAGCAGCGCCCCGGTGCCCTCGCCGAGGCGCATGTCCAGATCGAGCAGGGGACGGGCGTCGAGGGCGTCGAGCACCACCTGGTGGCCGGGCTCGGCGGAGCGGTGGGCGAAGACGAGGTAGTCGCGCAGTGCCGGAGCGAGCCCGACCGCGGCGAGCGCGGCGACGCTCGCGATGAAGCCGTCCACGATCACCGCCGCCCCCGTCCGGGCCGCTCCGATCATCGCGCCGCCCATCATCACGATCTCGAAGCCGCCGTACTCGCGCAACGCCTCTCCCGGATCGAGGCGGGGAGCGGTGCGGGCCGCGGCGCGCGCGAGGACCGCGGCCTTGCGTGCGAGCCCCCGCTCGTCGAGCCCGGTGCCGCGCCCGACGAGCGGCTCGAGTCCCGCTCCGGTGAGCTTGTGGGCGAGCAGGCTCGCCGAAGACGTGTTCGCGATCCCCATCTCCCCGAAGGCGGCGGCATCCGCCGACACGTCCTCGCCGAGGAGGAGCCCCTCACGCAGCGCCGCCTCGCAGCGCTCCGGGGTCATCGCGGGCTCGGCCGCGAAGTTCCGGGTGCCCCCCGAGACCCGGCGCGACATGACTCCGGGCAGGTCGATGGGTCCGCCGGCGACCCCTGCATCGACCACGCTCAGGTCGACCCCGACCTGCCGGGCGAAGACGTTCGCGGCGGCGCCCCCCCCGAGGAAGTTCGCGACCATCTGTCGCGTCACTTCCTGCGGATAGGCGGAGACGCCCTCGTGCGCGACCCCATGGTCGGCCGCGAAGAGCACGAGGCGGCACAGGCGCATGCTCGGAGTGAGCGTGCCCTGGATGCGCGCGAGCTGCGCGGCGAGGGCCTCGACGACCCCGAGAGCACCGAGCGGCTTGGTCTTGGCGTCGATGGCCTTCCGGATGGCAGCGTCGAGCGCCCGGGAGACGGGCGGGACCTCGATGCGGGGGGGGATCGTCACCGGGCGGCGCCCCTCGGGGTCCGGACTCCCTCGCTCCGCGCCCCCGTCCGGATGCCGAGAACGCGTCCCGGGAGGCCCGTCCGGTCTCTATATCCCTTGAATTTCAGCAACTTGTATTGGACCAGCGCGGGACCCGGCAGGCCCGGAATGGAACCACGCGGCACCCTCGCTTGCAAGCGGCCGCGCCGCAGCCCCAGGACCATTCAGAAGTCGAGTTGCGGGGTTCGAAGTACTGGAATCAG
>CAYFYD010000149.1:0-8628 GCA_964347195.1 uncultured Ectothiorhodospiraceae bacterium | reverse complement strand
GCGGAATCGGTCGCCCGGATGACGGGGTCCCAACGCCATCGGGCCGATGGGCACCGCCCACAGAGCCCGCCGACCGCCGGGAGGGCACGGAGGGGATCGCCCCGACCCCCTGGAGCGGATGATCGGCCAGCGCGGGATAGTCCTGTGAACTACGGTGACTGCTTCGTCAGTACGCTCGCCGGCGTCACGGGCGAGCCCCTGCGGTACAAGGGCGAGGACTTCTCGCGAACCGATATCGAGGCCGCATGAGCATGAAGACGGAACAGCGTCACAGAGCCCCTCCCTGACCATCTCGGTGCATCGACTGTGGACCACGCATCCATTCCCGAACGCATGTGCGCGGTGCTGCTCACCGGCCACGGCGGGCTCGACCGGCTCGAATACCGGGAGGACGTACCGGTGCCGCGCCCCGGCGCCGGCGAAGTGCTCATCCGGGTGGCGGCGGCCGGCGTCAACAACACCGACATCAACACCCGCATCGGCTGGTACTCCCGGCAGGTGAACACCGACAGCAGCTCGGGCGGGACCGGGGGCCTCGCGTCCGCCGACGCCGCGGACGCGGGCTGGACGGGAGCGCCGCTCCGCTTTCCCCGCATTCAGGGCGCCGACTGCTGCGGGCACATCGTCGCCACGGGCGAAGGCGTGCCGTCCGGGAGGATCGGCGAGCGCGTCATCGTCTCCCCTCTGCTTCGACACTACCGGAACCACCGCCCCTTCGAGTGCGACGTCCTGGGCTCCGAGATCGACGGCGCCTTCGCCCAGTACACCAGGGCCCCCGCGCGCGAGACCTGGGCCGTCGATTGCGGATGGAGCGACGTCGAGCTGGCCTCGATTCCCTGCGCGTGGTCCACCGCCGAGAACATGCTGTACCGGGCGGCCCTCGGCGCGGAGCGGGTGCTCGTCACCGGCGCCTCGGGGGGAGTCGGCAGTGCCGCGGTCCAGCTCGCCAAGCGGCGGGGGGCCTTCGTCGTGGCGCAGGCGGGCGCCGCCAAGGCGGACGAGGTGCGCGCGCTCGGGGCGGACGAGGTCATCGGGCGCGACGCCGCGCTGCCCGACGCGGTGGGGGGCGCCAATCTGGACCTGGTGGTGGACCTCGTCGGCGGAACCCGCTGGCCCCGGCTCCTCGACGCGCTGCGCACCGGCGGGCGCTACGTGAGCGCGGGCGCCATCGCCGGCCCTCTGGTCGAGCTCGATCTGCGCACCCTGTACCTTCGCGACCTGACCCTGATCGGCTGCACCTTCCAGGACGACGGCGTGTTCGAGCGGCTCGTGTCCTGCATCGAGCACGACGAGGTCCGGCCCGTGGTCGCAAGGACCTACCCGTTGCAGGACATCGCGCGGGCGCAGTCCGACTTCCTCGCCAAGCGATTCACCGGCAAGCTCGTGCTCGTGCCGCCGGCGGACCGCATCCGTGTCCGGTAGCGCACATGGATTCCCGCTTGCGCGGGAATGACGAGAAGGGTGGTGTTCGGTACGGTCTTCGTCATTCCCGCGCAAGCTTGTCCCCGACCCCGATCAGGGGCGGGAATCCAGTAACTTTCCGGGACGCAAGACTCGCTGACCGATCACCGATCACCGATCACGGATGCGGCGGACCGGGGCTGAGGCGGTGGCGGCGCCGCACGTGCTAGAGTAGCCCGCAGGTCAGCTCGAACGACTTCGCTCCGGGAGGTTCCCATGCACTCGGCGACACGGTGGCTCCTCGTTCTCCTCGGCCTCTCCCTCCCGCTTGGAGCGGCCGCCGCCGACGACCCCAACGAGAAGGCGATCAAGGCCCGCCGTGCGGTGATGACCTTGCAGAGCTGGTACGCCGGCCCCCTCTTCCAGATGGCCAAGGGGGCGATGGAGTACGACGCGGACATGGCGAAGACCTACGCCGCCCACCTCCACACCATGGCGGTCGCGGAGGCGGCGGCGATGTGGCCGGAGGGCACCGACAACGTCGCCTACGAGGGCAGGACCCGCGCCCTCCCCGAGATCTGGACGACCTGGCCGGAGGCAGGCGAGAGTGCCCAGGCCCTGGCGGAGGCCGCGGCAGACCTCGCGGCGGTGGCGGGAGACGGGCTCGACGCCCTGCGCTCGAAGATCGGAGCAGTCGGCAACGCCTGCAAGGGCTGCCACGACGACTTCCGCGCCGCGAAGATGTAGAGCCCCCGCTCGCGCGGCCTCGACGGCGAGGGCCGCCGCAGAGCGAAGCCGGTGAAGCGATGGTGGAAGGCTACCGACGCAAGGCGGTCTGGGATCCGGTAACGCGCCTGTGGCACTGGGCGATCGCCGTCTCCGTGGTCGCCGGGTGGAGCCTCGGCGAGTTTCGCACCTTCTCCGTCATGCAGTGGCACATCTACCTCGGCTATGTGACGGGTTGTCTGCTGCTCTTCCGCTACGCGTGGGGCTTCGCCGGCCCCGAACCGGTGCGCCACCGGACGCTGTTCGCGAGCCTGCGCGGCCTTCCCTCCTACGCCCGGCAGGTCGGCCGCCGCCGCCCGAGCGGGACGCCCGGACACAACCCGCTCGGCGCCCTCTCCGTCATCGCAATGGTGCTCGCGCTGACGGCCCAGGTGCTGACGGGCCTCTTCTCCGAGGACGACGGCCTGTTCTTCTCCGGGCCTCTGGCATCCGAAGTGTCGTCCGACACCGTGCTGCTGATGACGGGATACCACAACCTCTTCGCCAAGGTGGTCCTCGCGCTCGTCGGCCTGCACGTGGCCGCCATCCTCTTCTACCTCGTCTGGAAGCGCGAGAACCTCGTCCTGCCCATGCTGAACGGCTGGAAGTGGGTCGAGGGGCGCGAGACCGACTCCACTCCCTGACCGCGCGGACCGGCCCGGTGCCGCGTCCGGCGGGCCGACGCTTCGACCTGCGTCCCGAGACGGCTCGCGCTACTCAGGCGGCCCGCCCGAGGTGTTCGAAGACGCCGGCCAGCCCTTCGATGGTCTCCGTCGTGGTCGGATCGAGGGAGATCTGCACGTGTGACACCCCCTCGCGCTCGTAGGCGCGGAGCTCCTCCGCCAACGCCTCGGGTCCGCCGGTAAAGGGGACGATGGCGTCCGCCCGGCCGGAGGGCAGGCGCGACCACCAGGGATCGATGTCGGGCCCGGCCACCAGCATGGTGACGCTGCGTTCCAGGGTGGCCGGATCCCGACCGACGTCCCGGCAGGCCTCGTCCACCATTTCCCGAAAGGGAGCAACGCGCGAGGGCTGGTTCTTGGTGTCGTCGTAGTAGACGTTCCACATGTCGGCGTAGCGGGCGGTGAGTCGCATGGTCCGCGGGCCGATGGTGCCGACCAGAATCGGCGGCCCCTCCGGGCGCGGCCCCCGCGGCCTGAGCTCGCACTCCCTCGCCTGGTAGTACCGGCCGTCAAAGTCGATTGCGCCCTTCTTCAGCAGGGTGCTGACGATCTCGATGCCCTCCCGGAAGCGGGCGAACTTGTGGTCGGTGGGAAAACCGAAAGCCCGGTACTCGTGGTCGTGGTAGCCCGCCCCGATCCCCAGAATCAGCCGTCCGCCGCTGATGTCGTCCACCGTCTCCGCCATCTTGGCGAGGAGAGCGGGACTGCGAAACCCCATGCCGAGGACCAAGGTGCCGAGCTCGACCCGCTGCGTGCAGGCCGCGAGCGCGGAGAGCAGCGACCAGCCCTCCCAGGCCCCGCGCGCTTCCTCCTCCCCGTCGAGCAGGTAGAGGAAGTGGTCCACCACCCAGATCGAATCGAAGCCCACGTCCTCCGCGAGCTGCGCCATCGCCCGCACCTCGCTCCAGGGGTGCGTCCCGCGCCCGCGCATGCCCGTGATCTGCGGCATCATCAGTCCGACCTCAAGCCTTCGCGCCATCCTCATCCTCCTTCCTGATTACGCACCATCCTCGGCCCGGCTGCGGACACGCCAGGGGACCGAGCCCGGAAGCCCGCCGGCGAGCACGAAACGACCGGCCGGAGGGGGCGCAGTGCCCCGACTGCGCTCGGGACCGCGCGACCCGGCGCTCGCAAGCCGAGCTTCGTACGCCATCAGGTTCTCCTTTCCGGCGGCGGCCGGGCGCGCGCCGGGCTCCGGATCAGTGCACCCTCGGAAAGGTGGCGCACTCGAGCGTCCCGCCGTGCACCAGCCCTTCGCCGCGCTCGTCCGGGCCGCACTCCCAAGGCTTGTCGCTGTACCGCGCATCGTCGCCGAACCAATGGGTGCAGATCGCACGGCGGCGATTGCGCCGCTGCGGGTTGCCGGGAGCGCTGTGGTGGGTACGCAGGTTGATGATCGCGCAGTCTCCCGGCTCCATCGGAGCGCATGCTACCCGGTGCTCGCCTTCGATCGAGTCCCACCGGGGCGGGTCCGGGCGGGTCTGTCCCCGCTTGCTGTCCGTCGTGAAGAAGTCCACCGCCCGATACTCGTCGGCGAAGCGGTGCGAGCCGGGCACGAAACGCAGCGCGGTGTCGGCGGGAACCCGGTCGAGCGCCATCCAGACGTTGCAGACCTGGGTGCCGGAGACCGGCCAGTAAGCCTCGTCGTAGTGCCAGGGAGTGCGTGCGCTGGTCCCCGGCTCCTTGACGATCGCCATGTCGAAGTAGAGCAGGAGCGAGTGCGAGCGCATCACCGCCCGCGCGAGGGTCGCGGCGGGCGATCCGAAGGTGAAGCGCCGGAAGGAAGGCAGGCGCTTCCAGAGGAAAGTGTCGAAGAAGAAGACGCCGGGCTCGTCGCCCTTGCGGTGCCGGGCGTGCTCCCGGGACCTCGCCCGGGTGCGGAGCGCCGCCGCCACCGCCCGTCGTCCGAGGCTCACCCACTCTCCATCGAAAGCGCCGCGCAGGCAGACCACGCCGTCGCGCTCGTAGGCGAGGACCGCCTCTTCCCCCGGCACCCCCGGGGCCGCGGGCCGATAGCCCGGCAGCACTTCGATCGTCCTCGCCATTCTCCCCTCACGTCGCCCGCTCCGCGCCGGGCGGCGTTGTCGCCTGCGCTTTGTACCGCAGAAGTATCGTAGCGTGTCAACCGGCTTCCCGCCCCCCAGGGCAGATCAGTTCGTGGGCGTCCTCGATCGCCGCCGGACAGTGTAGCTCCTTGACGCAAAAGCTCTTTCTTCGGTTGACGACGACTTCGCTCGAAACGCTCGGCGATCGACGTAACTCCTTGAGTTCATTGGACACGGTCAAGAGAACCAATCAGCCCTGCCCCGCCCCTCGAGCCTCGCCACGCTTCGGACCCCGGGTCATCCCACGCTCCGGTTCCTGATGGCAACGAGGGGCCGGGAGGGCGCTCGCCGCGCGCGATCGGGCCGATCGGCGGCATCAACGGGACCCGCGGGACACCCCGAGGGCACGAAGGAGAGCGCTCCTGCCCACCCGGTGCGGATGAACGGCCAGCGTGGGAAAGTGCTGCGTTCGGACCACCCCTCCCTTCCCATGAGACGGCGCGTATGATGCGCAGGGCGAAGAGCGCGGACTCGTTCAGGGAGCTGGAACGGGCCGGATGGATCCTCGACAGGGTGCGCGGCTCGCACCATGTCTTCACCCACCCGGCGAAGCGTGGACACATCAGCGTGCCGCATCCGCGCAAGGATCCGGGCAAAGGCCTGGTTCGCAAGCTGCGCAGGCAGGCCGGACTGGCATGAGGACAGGAGCATGAAATTCCCGATCGCAATCGAGCCGGGGGACGAGACGACGGCCTTCGGAGTCGTCGTGCCGGATCTGCCGGGGTGCTTTTCCGCCGGCGATACGCTGGAGGCGGCATACGCGAACGCGGCCGAGGCGATCGAGCTGTGGATAGAGACGGCGCTGGACACCGGAGAACCCATTCCCCCGCCGGGCAACTTGGCACGGCATCAGAGCGATCCCGATCTGGCGGGTTGGATATGGGGCATGGTGGACATCGATCTGTCCAGACTCGACGACGAGCCTGAACACGTCGACGTCATGCTTCCGCGCCGCGTACTGCGCGCCATCGATTCGTACGCGGAGCGGCAGGGAGAAACGAGAAACGGATTCCTGGCCCGTGCGGCCCTGGACCAGATGCGGCGAGAAACTGCGAGCCCTTCATGACACGCCGCCAGCGACAGGTCGATGATCGCATTGAACAGAAGCTGACAAATCCGGTACAGAGTCGATTTAAGTGCTAGTATCGGCAAATTCCGTCAATTTGACAGGAAAAAGCGGTGCTCATCGAATTTTCCGTCGAGAACTTCAGGTCCATCAAGGATGAAGCCCGGCTCAGCCTCGTGGCCGGTCCCGGCAAGGAACACCGCGAGACCCACCTCACGACACCGGAGCTGAACCGAGGCGTCCGTTCGACCCCCCTCGTGCGTTCCGCCGCGATCTATGGCGCGAACGCGGCTGGCAAGACCAATCTGGTCCGGGCGCTCCAGGCGATGCAACACATCGTGATCCGCTCGGGCCGTGACATGGACGAGCTTCCGATAACCCCCTTCCGATTCGACCCGGAAAGCACGACTCAGCCGACCGTGTTCGAAGTCGTCGGCATCGTCAATCGCATGCGCTTTCAGTACGGCTTCTCCGCGACCGCTGATGTCGTGACCGGGGAGTGGCTCTACGCTTGGCCGCGGGGACGCATTCAGCTCTGGTTCGAGCGCACCACCGACACCGGAGCGGTCAAGTGCAACTTCGGCGACAAGCTGGCGGGCGATCGGGAGGTCTGGCGGCGAGCGACGCGACCGAACGCATTGCTCCTGTCCACTGCGGCCACTCTCAACAGCGCGCAACTGCGGCCGGTCTTCGACTGGTTCCACCACAACCTCCACATTGCCGGGATGGGTGGCTGGACGAACGAATTCTCGATCGAGTGGTGCGGTGGCGATCGCAAGGCCGAGGTCGTCCGATTCCTCGGCGCCGCTGATCTGGCGATTGAAGATCTGCGAGTGATCCAGGAGGACTTCTCACCCGAAACGCTCCCGGACGACATGCCTTCAGATTTGAAACACGCAATCAGGAAGAGATTCTCTGAAGCCAAGGTGATGAGGGTGCGCCTGAGCCACGACACGAAGGGCGGCCAACCCGTGGAGCTGGATCTGGACGAAGAGTCCGACGGAACGCAGAAGATGTTCGCGCTCTCCGCTCCGTGGCTCGACTCGCTCGACAACGGGCACGTCATCGTGTTCGACGAGCTGCATGACAACCTGCATCCCGCACTGGTGAGGTTCCTCGTGGATCGCTTCCATGATCCGCAAGTGAACGCGAAGGGTGCGCAGCTCGTGTTCACCACCCATGACACCTCCATCCTGAGCCAGGATGTGTTCAGGCGCGATCAGATCTGGTTCTGCGAACGAAACACCCGCCAGGAAACGAACGTGTTTCCGCTGACGGACTTTCGTCCTCGCCGTGGAGTCGAGAACCTGGAGCGCTCATACCTCAGCGGCCGGTACGGCGCGTTGCCCTACTTGCGATCCGCCAGCTCCGAACTCTGAACCGTGGCCCTCCGTTCGCCACGAAAAGGGATCGCGCGCCGCGGCCCGAAACGCGAGCCTTACGATCGGGTGCTGATCGTCTGTGAAGGGAAACGGACGGAGCCCTCGTACTTCCGCGGCCTCGCGGACCGCTATCGGCTGAACACCGCGAACATTGTCGTAGCCGGAAGCGGGTCGGACCCGAGAACGACGGTCCGCCGGGCCAAGCGGTTGCGCGACGAGGAAAGCAGGCACGGAGAGAAGTACGACGAGGTCTACTGCGTATTCGACCGCGACGAGCATGCGACTTTCGGCCAAGCCTGCGAGGAGGCCAGAATCAGCGACGTCAAGCTCGCGAGATCCTGGCCCTGCTTCGAGTTCTGGTTCCGGCTTCACTTCGGCTTCTCGCGCCAACCGTACGCGAGATCGGGAGGCAAAAGCGCGGCGCAAAACTGCGTCGACGAAGTACGCCGATTTTGGCCGGAGTACGCCAAGGGGACTCCCGGGGTTTTCCACCGACTCGACGATCGCCTGGAACACGCCAAAGACCACGCGGCACGGGCCCTGACGGACGCCAAGGCCACGAACGAGCCCAATCCTTCTACCGAAGTCCATGAGCTCGTCGACTACTTGCAGTCGCTCAAACCCGACCGCGCCGTGTAAGGTGCCTGGACGGCTGAAGGCCCCGAACCGCAGGCACGAACTTCCGATGCACACTCTTCGGAGCAGGTCGACTCGGTGACATTCTCCGGAAAGCCTGACACCATGGCCTTCATAGCACGAAGCTGCGCTGCCACGCCCACCAGTGACGGAGTGGAGAGATCCGGACATCATCCGTGCTCGTGCGGCCCATGACCCTCGACCGATTCCATCCCGCGGTGGCCTCGTGGTTCACGGAGACCCTCGGAGCGCCGACCGCGTGCCAGCAGCGCGCCTGGGAGGCGGTGGCGGCGGGCCGCCATACGCTGATCGCGGCGCCGACCGGCTCCGGCAAGACGCTCGCGGGGTTCCTGAGCGCCATCGACACCCTGGTCCGGCAGAGCCGCCGGGCACCGCTCCCCGACACCACCCGGGTGCTCTACGTTTCACCGCTCAAGGCGCTCGGCAACGACGTGCAGAAGAACCTGGAGGTGCCGCTCGCCGGCATCGACCGCGCGCTCGCCGCGGCGGGAGAGCCGGAATCGGGGATCCGGGCCCTGGTGCGCAGCGGCGACACGCCAAGCGCGGCGCGCGAGTCGATGCGCCGCAAG
>CAYFYD010000148.1:0-8649 GCA_964347195.1 uncultured Ectothiorhodospiraceae bacterium | reverse complement strand
GCGCACCGGGTCGGTGGTGCGTCCGAACTCGCTGTCGAGGGGGGCGAGCGCCGCGGCCGCCTCTTCTTCGGTGTCGTCGTCGTTGACGGTCTGGTCCATCAGCAGCAGGGCATCGGCATCGGGCGGCACCTCGTGCACCGTAATGCCCATGTCGTTGATCATGCTGATGATGTCTTCGATCTGCTCCGGGTCGACGATGCCCTCCGGCAGGTGGTCGTTGACCTCGTGGTAGGTCAGGTAGCCCTGTTCCTTGCCTTTGGCGATCAATAGCTTGAGTTGGGATTGCTGTTGCTCGAGGTCCATATGGCGCCACTGCTGATGTCTTGTCGAATGCCCGGAGCCTCGCGAAGCGGGCCGGTGCCGGGTGCGAAGCTCCACAAAGTCCCGATTATACGCGCGCCTCGGCCTGGCGCTGCCGATCCGGCCGCTTTCGCCTCTTCCGGCGCGGCCTCACTTCGCACCGCTCCCCGTGAGCCGCGCGTATTCTGCTCTCTCCTCCTCGCTGAGGCGGCCGACGCCCTTCGCCGCGAGCTCCCTGACCCGCTCGTCCTCCGCCCGCTTGCGATCCTGCTCCACGATCCGACGCAGGCAATCTCCGAACTCCCGCTCGAGCCCTCCCTCGAGATCCGACAACCCTGCCTCGAGGTCGAGTGGCTCCGCCGCGAGGGTCGCGAGATGCCGTCCGCCTGACTGATGGTCACGGTAGCGCTCGATCAGCGCACCGGTGCTGAGGTGGGGGCTTCGGACGCACAATTCAACGAGCTCGGCGAGCAGGGCCGCGCCCGGCAGATCGATGTCGCGAAGCGTCTCGGGAGCTTCCGCGGCGTTCGCCAGTCCCGGGTGCTGGACGAGCAGGGTGAGCGCCTTGCGCACCGGCGACATCACGGCGCCCGCGCTCTTTCCCGGCGACGCCCACGCGCGCGGTCCCGGCGGTGCGGCCCTCGCCACCCCCGGCGGGGCGGGCTCGCGGTCGAAGCGCATCCCGGTGAGCTCCTCGAGACTCTGGTTGGCCAGCTCCCGGAACGCCCCGGCGGGCAGCTTCTCGAGGAGGGGGCGGGCCGTCTCGAAGAGGCGGGCGCGGCCGTCGATGGTGCCGAGGTTCACCTGTTCCTTCAGCTTCTCGAAGAGAAAGGTGCCGAGCGTCTCCGCCTCGCCGATGCGCTCCTCGAAGTGCGCGCGGCCGTGCGCGCGCACCAGAGTGTCGGGATCCTCGCCCTCGGGCAGGAACATGAACAGCGCTTGGCGGCCGTCCCGGAGCAGGGGCAGGGCGGTCTCGAGTGCGCGCCACGCCGCCCGCTGACCCGCCTCGTCGCCATCGAAGCAGAACACCACGTCGGGCCAGATCCGGAAGAGCTGCTTGAGATGCTCGGGGCTGAGCGCGGTGCCGAGAGTCGCCACCGCGTTGCCCACCCCGTGCTGGGCGAGGGCCACGACATCCATGTATCCCTCGACCACCACGACCCGCGCTCCGCCCGCGGCGCGCGCCTGCGGCAGTCCGTAGATCTCCCGGCCCTTGTGGAACACCGCCGTCTCCGGGGTGTTGAGGTACTTCGGGGTGTCGTCGCCGATGCTGCGCCCGCCGAAGCCGACGGGGCGGGCGCGCCGGTCGAGAATGGGGAACACTATACGGTCCCGGAGACGGTCGTAGAGGCCGCCGCCGTCGCGCGGTGCCGCGAGCCCCGCCGGCACCAGCCGCCCGCCGCTGCCCTCGGTCTCCAGCGCTCTCACCAGGTTGTCCCACCCGGGAGGCGCGAATCCGATGTGGAAGGCGGCGGCGACCTCGCCGCTCACCCCCCTCGATCGGAGGTAGTCCACCGCCCGCGCCGCCCGGGGATGCTGCCTGAGCTGTCGCCGGTAGAAGCGGCTCGCGCGTTCGAGGACCTCGAACAGGGGTTCGGTGGCAGGTCGCTCAGGGGTGCTTCGGCCCTCCCGCGGTACTTCGAGACCGGCGCGGTGAGCGAGCTCTTCCACCGCCTCGACGAATTCGAGCCGGGCGTACTCCATCAGGAAGGACACCGCGGTGCCGTTCGCCTGGCAGCCGAAGCAGTGGTAGAACTGCTTGATGCGGCTCACCGTGAAGGAGGGGGTCTTCTCCGCGTGGAAGGGGCAGCAGGCCTTGAAGTCACGGCCCGACCGGACGAGCGGCACGTACTCGTCGATCACCTCGACGATGTCGACCCGGGAGAGCAGATCGTCGATGAAGGACCTGGGAATGCGTCCTGGCATCTGCTGTCCGAGCCCACGCCGTGCCACCTGCCGGCACCAGTGTAATCGCTTGGCGGACCTCGCCTCCCGGTACCGTTCGGAAGTCGAGGGGCGGGGTTCGAAAAACTGGAATCCATTCCGGTCGACGAATCCCGAAGCTCGGGGTCTGAAGCCGTCATGCCGACTCTTGAAGAGCTCTGCCTCGCCTCCGAACCGTCGGGGTGGCGCCGGCCGGCGGCGCGCATCGGGGCCCGCACCTGCGGATGCCGAGCCTTCCGGAGCCGTCTCCGCGTCGAGTCCGGTCTTCCCTCGCTTCTTGCGACCGCGTCCTCGATCGTGGTGTCGCGCTTTCCCCGAGCGATGGCAGGGTCGGGGAGACGCGGATCAGACGGCCTCGAGCTTCTCCCGCACGGATCCGCTGAGCTGCTTCATGTCGGCGCGTCCCTGAACCTTGGGCTTCAGCCACGCCATGACCCTTCCCATGTCCTTCATCGAGCCGGCGCCGGTCTCCGCGATTGCGGTGGCGAGCAGTTCCTCGATCTCCTTCGGGCTCAGGGGAGCGGGCATGTAGGCCTCGATGAGCGTGATTTCGAAGGACTCCTGAGCGGCGAGGTCGTCGCGTCCCGCGGACTCGAAGTGCACGAGGGAGTCCCGGCGCTGCTTGAGCATCCTCTCCAGCACCGCAAGCACCCCCGGGCTGTCCAGGGTCACGCGTTGGTCGATTTCGCGTTGCTTGATCGCGGCGCTCACCTGGCGAAGGGCGCCCAGCCGCCTGCGATCGCGCGCACGCATCGCCGACTCGATGTCGGACCGGATACGTTGCTTGAGGTCTTCGGCCATGGGTTTCAACCTTCAGGTTCACGCTTCGTCCAGGGAAGACCACCTCGCGCGCATGCACCGGAGGTCATCGGACGCCACCCCGCGGGGCGCGCCCCTCTCGATGTGCGTCGCCCCGCCCCTCGCCGCGAAGGCGTCGTCGCCCGCGGCCGGTCGCCGGCGGCTTCGCCGCCGGGGCGCGCGTCTCCGCATTCAGTGCAGGCGAATGCGCTTCTGGGTCTCGCGGGCGATCTTCTTCAGGTGCCGCTTCACCGCGGCTGCCTTCTTGCGCTTGCGCACGGTGGTGGGCTTCTCGTAGTACTCGCGGCGCCTTACTTCGGTCAGGATGCCTGCCTTCTCGCAGGCGCGCTTGAAGCGGCGGAGCGCCACGTCGAAGGGCTCGTTTTCTTTTACCCGTACGCTAGGCATAGTGTGCTTCGTCAGTTCGAGTGTTTTCATGGCCGCGTCCGGCGGCCGGGGGACGCGGCATTCTATGGAAATCGGCCTGCTCCGTAAAGGAGCAGGGGACGAGTCTGGCCTGGGGGAGATCCGAAGGTGTTCGACGTTCTCGGTCTCATGCGTGGATTCCCGCCGGGAGCGGGAGAGCAGGTCACCATCGCCAACATGCAGGAAGGCCCCTTCAACCGGTGGGCGTTTCGCAACATGCGCCGTCTGCTGCCGAGCGCCAACGTCTGGCGCGGAGATGGCGAGGTCGCAGAGCTTCCCCTCTCACCCGTTCATCTGGACGATGTGGAGTTCGAGAGCGCGAACAACGACACCTCCACCGTCAAGGACGTGCTCGATCGAGGCTACACCGACGGATTCGTGGTGCTGCACGAGGGAGCGATCGTGGACGAGCGCTACGCGGCAGGGATCGAACCCAACGAACCCCACCTGTTGATGTCGGTGACGAAATCCTTCACCGGAACGCTGGCGGGCATCGTAGTCGAACGTGGACTGCTCTCACCGGACGACCTCGTCACGGACATCGTCCCCGAGGTCGCGGGCTCCGCCTACGACGGCGCGACGCTGCGCCACGTGCTCGACATGACCGTTTCGATGGACTACGACGAAGACTACGACAACCCGGACAGCGATGTCGCCATGCTCGACGTGGCGGCAGGATGGAGACCGTCGCGGGAAGGGGTGCCGGACAACCTGCGCGACTACATCAGGACGATGCGCAAGGCGGGCGAGCACGGAGTCGCCTTTCACTACGTTTCGACCAATACCGATCTGCTGGGCTGGATGCTCGAGCGTGCGAGCGGAGTGGACTTCGCGACGTTGCTGTCGCGAGAGATATGGCAGGCGATGGGCGCCGAGTTCGATGCGTACGTCACCCTGGACCGCCTCGGGGCGCCCCAGACCGATGGCGGCTTGTGTGTCACGACGAGAGATCTCGCCCGCTTCGGCCAACTGCATTTGCAGCGTGGAGTGATGAACGGAAGACGCATCGTGTCCGAAGAATGGATTCGCGACTTCCGGGAGAACGGCGACGCGGAAGTCTGGGACCGAGGCAACTTCGCCGAGCTCTTGCCGGGATTCCACTACCGCTCGAAGTGGTACACCGACCGCCAGGACCCCCACCGCCCCTGTCTCGGCATGGGAATCCACGGTCAGTTCGTCTTCGTGGACCCCGTGGCGGGAGTGGTGATCGCCAAGCACTCGAGCCACCCCACACCGGTGGACGGCCCGTGCTTCGACGACACCATACGAGCCTTCGAGGCCATTGCACACGCGCTCGCGAGGTAGCACATCCCCCCGGCAACTGCTGCCCGGCTCCGGCCGGGTGACATGATGTCGCTGCCGGGGCCGCGGGCGGCGGCCCGGATGCGCTCAGCGGATCGGCAGGGCGGTTCGGGACACCACCACGCTTCCCGGTATCAGGGCCTGGGCTGCGATCCGCAAGGCACTCGCGCTTCTGGCCGAGGCCGGCTGTCACTACGTCAATCCGATCATGGCGAACCTGCGGCTGGCGATGGCCGGGTGCGCGTGGTCCCGCCGTGGTCGCGGTGGGGGAGAGGGAGTAGCCTCCCGCCGGCGCCATGGCGCCGTCTCGGCAGATGGGAGTTCGGGCAATGCGGGTTCTGGGGATCGAAACCTCGTGCGACGAGACCGGCGTGGCGGTGTACGACACCGGCTCGGGGCTGCTGGCGCACTGCCTCCATTCCCAGGTCGAGGTGCACCGGGAGTACGGCGGAGTGGTGCCGGAGCTCGCCTCCCGCGACCACGTCGCGAAGCTCGCTCCCCTCGTCATGCGTGCTCTGGCGCAATCCGGCGGCGAGCCGGTCGACGGCGTCGCCTACACCGCCGGACCCGGCCTTGCGGGGGCCCTGCTGGTGGGGGCGGCGGCGGGCCGAAGCCTCGCCTTCGCCTGGGGAGTGCCCGCCCTCGGGGTGCACCACCTCGAGGCGCACCTGCTCGCACCGATGCTGGAGCCCGATCCGCCGGACTGCCCCTTTCTCGCCCTGCTGGTCTCGGGCGGCCACACGCAGCTCGTGCACGTGGCCCGTCCCGGCGAATACGACGTGCTGGGCGAGTCCCTGGACGATGCGGCGGGAGAGGCGTTCGACAAGACGGCGGCGCTGCTCGGCCTGCCCTATCCCGGCGGTCCCTCGCTTGCCGCCCTCGCCCTCGAAGGCGACCCTTCGCGCTTTCGCTTTCCTCGCCCGATGACGGACCGGCCCGGTCTCGACATGAGCTTCAGCGGCCTCAAGACCTTCGCGGCAAACACCCTCCGGAACGAAACGAAGGTCCCCTCCACCCGCGCGGACATCGCGCGCGCTTTCGAGGAGGCGGTCGTCGACACTCTGCTCGTGAAGTGCCGCCGTGCGCTGCTCCGGACCGGACTGCCGCGCCTCGTGGTCACCGGCGGGGTGGGCGCCAACCGCCGGCTGCGCAGTGCAGCCGCTACCCTTGCCCGCGACCTGGGAGTGCAGATCAGCTATCCCCGAATCGAGCTGTGCACCGACAACGCGGCGATGGTCGCCTACGCGGGCAGCCTGCGGCTGCTGGCAGGCGAGGCGCACGGACTCGACTTCACGGTGAAGCCGCGCTGGCCCCTCTCCTCGCTCTCGCCTCCCGCTTCACGGCCCGGAGCGGGATCATCTCCCCGCCGTGCCCGTGCCCGCGCCCGCTGCATCGGGGGTAGCATTCGACCGAGGCACCGAGGTTCCCGATGGGAGTGAGGTGGCACCGTGCACATTCACGGGTGCCGCCTCACTTCACCGGGGCGATCATCGTGTCGAGGTTCAGCTCGTCGCAGAAGTCCATGAACTCGCCCCGGATCGAAGCGATCGAGAGATCGGCGGGGATGCCGACGGTGAGGTGGAGGGCGAACATCGGCGCCCCGGTCTGGGGGGCGGGGTAGCGGTTGGTGTAGACGTCCTCGATGTTGATGCCCCGTCTCGCGAAGAAATCCGAAACCTCGTGGACGACCTCCGCGTGCTCGGAGGCGATCACCTCCACCGCGTAGGGGATGAGGCCGCGCGTATCCTCCCGCGCTTCGGTTCGGGTCGAGGAGATCCGCAGTCCGAGCGAGTCCGCCACCCTCGGCAACGCGTTCTCCAGCTTGGCGATCGCATTCCAGTATCCGGTGACCAGCATGACCGCCGCGAACTCGCGGCCGAGCACCGTCATGCGGCTCTCCCCGACATGGCAGCCGCACTCGAGCACGCTCTGCGAGAGCGATCCGACGAGCCCGACCCGGTCCTTGCCGAGCGCGGAGATGACCAGGTAGGTTTGCATGCGTTCCGCGAATCGAGGGCGCCGGCGAGGGAGCCGCGGGCACCTCGGGGGAATGCCTCCCGCCGCGCCCTGAACCCCGCCGCTTGCTCGCCCGCCGTGGCGCAAAGTAGCATTATCAATTCGATCGGACCAGGGGATGCAGGAGACCATGTTCAAGGGCAGCAATGTCGCTCTCGTGACCCCGATGCGGGCCGACGGCGTGGTCGACGAGCCGGCGCTGGACAGGCTCGTCGAGTTTCACATCGAGAACGGAACGGAGGGCATCGTGGCGGTCGGCACGACCGGGGAGTCCGCGACCCTCGACGTCGAAGAGCACTGCGCGGTCATCGGCCGGGTGGTGGAGGTAGCGGCCGGGCGCGTTCGTGTCATCGGTGGAACCGGCGCCAACTCCACCGCCGAGGCCGTCCACCTGACGAAGAGGGCGAAGGAGCTCGGCGTCGACGGCTGCCTGCTCGTGACCCCCTACTACAACAAGCCCACCCAGGAGGGACTCTATCGCCACTTCTGCGCGGTGAGCGAAGCGGCGGACGTTGCGCAGATCCTCTACAACGTGCCGGGACGCACCGCGTGCGACCTGCTGCCCGAGACGGTCGCGCGTCTCGCTGTCCGGTCAAACATCGTCGGCATCAAGGAGGCGTCGGGCTGCATCGAGCGCATCCACGAGCTGGTGGCGCGCTGCGGCGGCGACTTCCTCGTCCTGAGCGGCGAGGACCACATGTCGCTCGACACGATGCTGGCCGGCGGCCACGGCGTGATCTCGGTCACCGCAAATGTCGTGCCCGCCGCGATGCACGAAATGTGCCGCCTCGCCCTCGGCGGCGAGCGCGAAGCGGCGCGGGCGGTCGATGCGCGGCTGCGGGACCTGCACGCGGCGCTCTTCTTCGAGTCGAACCCGATTCCGGTCAAGTGGGTCCTGCACGACATGGGCCTGATCCCGTCCGGCATTCGTCTTCCCCTGACTCCGCTGTCCGAGGCACTGCACGACCGGGTGCGGGAAGCCCGGTGCAACGCGGAGGCGGTGCCGGCCTGAAGCGGGTCCCGGGTTCGCCGGACCTGCGCCGCCCCGCGAACGCTCTCCCGTGACCTTGGCCCGGCATGCTCGATTGAAGGTTTCGTAGCGCGGCACCGTCTCTTCGGGTCGGCATTGGGATTTCGGGTCATCCACCACACAGAACACGGAATGCTCCGTCCCTCGTACGCGGGTGGCACGGCGCGACCGGGAAGCCGCTCGGAGGCGCGCTCCCGCGGTGGAGCGTCCCGCGTCGCGGGTCGCCAGCCTTCCTCGTCGCGTTCCGAGCGCCCGCGGCGCGCCCTTCACCGCGGCATCCGCAGCGTATGCGCCGTCGCGGTGCTCGGCCTGATCTCGGCCTGCGCGCAGGTCGACGAGCGCCTGGGCGACGTGATGGCGCGCGGCGAGCCGGACTACAAGTCGAGCAAGCGTCTCCCCTCGCTCGAGGTTCCGCCCGACCTGACCTCCCAGAGCATCCGGGACTCGATGCAGGTCCCCGCGAGCGGGAGCGCGACCTGGTCGGAGTACAGCGCCGAGGGAGCCGAGGAGGAGCGGAGCTCCGGCCTGCTGCTCGACTTCAGCCAGGTCCGGGTGGAGCGCAGCGGCGACGAGCGGTGGCTCGTGGTCGAGGCGACGCCGGACGCGGTGTGGCCTCAGGTCAGGGCCTTCTGGCTACAGCAGGGATTCGCCATCGAAGTGGACGAGCCCTCCATCGGCATCATGGAGACGGACTGGGCGGAGGAACGCACCGAGTTTCCCGGGGGCATCTTCGGGCGGCTGCTCGGGGAGCTCTCGACCACTCTCACCGGAGCCGCGGTGCGCGACAAGTTCCGCACCCGGCTCGAACGCGGGGCCGAGAGCGGTCTCACCGA
>CAYFYD010000147.1:0-8657 GCA_964347195.1 uncultured Ectothiorhodospiraceae bacterium | reverse complement strand
CCCGTGGGGTGGGCGCCGGGCAGTTTGGTGGGGGCCGCGCTTCTGCGGTGAGCGTGGGGACTGCGAAGGAGTATCATCGCCGCCCGAGCGCGGCCGGCGCGTCCCGGCATCGGGATCCGGGCCGGCGACGACATCGAGACCAGAGCACCTTGCAAGCGGAGGAAACATCGTGAGTGCGCAACCCCGGGAAGTGCCGGTGACCACCCGGCCCCTCTCCTTCGAGTACCGTCCGGACGGCGGGCCTGCCCGCTACCGCATCGGGCTCATCGCGCTCGACAGCGACGTCGCGACCGAGCGTGACTTCCACAACATGCTGCCCGACGACGTGATGTACTACACAACCCGGATTCGACACTTCAATCCGGTCAACCTCGAGAACCTCCGCCGCATGACGGGGGCGCTCACCGGAGCCACCGAGAAGCTGCTTCCCGGCCAGCGCCTGGACTCGATCGCCTATAGCTGCACCTCGGGCACCGTCGCCATCGGCTACGATGCGGTCGCCGAGCGGATCCGCGCCGGCGGACGGCCCGGCGTTCCCGTGGTCACCCCGATCACTTCCGCGCTCGCCGCGTTCCGCGCCCTCGGCGTCGAGAGCATCTCTCTCCTCACCCCCTATGTCGATTCGGTGAACCAGGCGATGCGCGCCTGCATCGAGGAGGGAGGCGTCACGGTGCGCAACATCGGCAGCTTCTGCCTCGACAGCGACATCGCCATGGCCGAGGTGCCGCCCGACGCCATCTACCAGGCCGCGCTCGAGACCTGCCGGGAGGACGTGGATGCGCTCTTCATCTCCTGCACCGCGCTGCGCGCCGTCGACACCATCGAGCGTGCCGAGCGGGCGCTCCGCAAGCCGGTGACGAGCGCCATCCAGACGCTCTTCTGGCAGTCGCTGCGCGAGGCGGGCTACACCCGGCCGGTGGAGGGCTTCGGGCGCCTGCTGCGGGTCTGAAGCGCGCAGCATCGGGGGCCAATCCCGGCGGGAGGAGGGCATGCGGGGCGAGATGATGGACCGGCCGCTGCTCGTGAGCGGCATCATCGAGCACGCGGAGCGCTATCACGCCGGGGGGCAGGTGGTGTCCCGCCGGGTGGAAGGCGGCATTCACCGCTACACCTACCGCGACGCGGCCGTGCGCATGCGTCGACTCGCCCGTGCGCTCGGGGCGCTGGGGATCGAGCCCGGCGACCGGCTCGCGACGCTCGCCTGGAACACGCACCGCCACTACGAGCTCTACTTCGCGGTCCCGGGAATGGGGGCGATCTGCCACACCGTCAACCCCCGCCTCTTCCGCGACGAGCTGCTCTACATCATGAACCACGCCGAGGACCGGGTGCTCTTCCTCGATCTCACCTTCGTGCCGATGGTGGAGGCGCTGGCGGCGGAGCTCGAGAGCGTGGAACGCTTCGTCGTCCTGACCGATGCGGAGCACATGCCGGAGACGAGTCTGCGCAACGCGACCTGCTACGAGGACTTGATCGAGAGTGCGCCGGACGACTACGAGTGGCCGGAGCTCGACGAGAACGAGGCCGCGATGCTGTGCTATACCTCGGGGACCACCGGCAACCCCAAGGGGGTCCTCTACAGCCACCGCTCCATTCTGCTCCATGCCCTGCTCTCCCACGCCGGCATGGGCCAGACCGCTCCCTGTCACCTGCACTCCTACCTGGTCATCGTTCCGCTCTTTCACGTGGGCGCCTGGGGAGTGCCCTACATGCTCACCATGGTCGGGAGCAAGGCGGTGCTGCCGGGCCCGAGCTATGACGGCGAGAGCCTCTTCGATCTGATGGATGCGGAGGGCGTGACCCACAGCGCGGGGGTGCCGACCATCGTCACCACGCTGCTCGGCACCATGCGCGCCCGCGGGCGCAAGCCGCGCGGGCTCGAATGGATGATGTGCGGCGGCTCCGCGCCCTCGGAGGCGCTGATCCGCGCCTTCGAGCAGGACTTCGGCGTGGCCTTCGTGCAGGGCTGGGGCATGACCGAGACCGGTCCGGTCGCCGCCCTCAACCTGCCCACCGCCGCCTGCGAGGCGATGACCGACGATGCGCGCTTCGCGTTCAAGAAGAAGCAGGGCCGACCCCTCTTCGGGGTGGAGGCGAAGATCGTCGGCGAGGACGGGGAGCGCCTGCCCGAGGACGGCGCGGCGACCGGGGAGCTCGCGGTACGCGGCCCCTACGTCATCCGCCGCTACTACCGGGACGAGGCCGCGAGCGGCGCCGCCTTCGACCCCGAGGGCTGGTTCCTGACCGGCGACGTGTGCTCCATCGATCCCGAGGGCTACATCCACATCACGGACCGCAGCAAGGACCTCATCAAGTCCGGCGGCGAGTGGATCAGCTCCATCGACCTCGAGAACTGCGTCGTGGCGCACGAGGCGGTGGCCGAAGCCGCCGCGATCGCGTGCCGGCACCCGAAGTGGGAGGAACGCCCCCTGCTGGTGGTGGTGCGCCGCCCGGGCGCCGATGTCGGCAAGGAGGACCTGCTCGCGTGGCTCGACGGCAAGGTCGCGAAGTGGTGGCTGCCCGACGACGTCGTGTTCGTCGACGAGATGCCCCACGGCGCGACCGGCAAGGTGAACAAGCGCCGGCTGCGCGAGCGCTTCGAGGGCTACGTCCTGCCCACCGTCCGAGGGCATCCATGCAGGTCCTCGCGACGCGAAAGCCGACTTTGATGTCCCGGAACCGTCATTGATGTGCCGCAACCGTCATTCCCGCGTACGCGGGAATCCATGCTTGGTGGACACCCACAGCTCTTCGAGCGGCGCGTCATTCCCGCTTACGCTTGCCCCCGCCCCCGATCGGGGGCGGGAATCCATGTGCGCAAACCGGACCCGGATGCGTCCGAGGGTCCGTGCCGATACCGCCGCTCTCTCCCCCCACCTCCAACCTGCCGGAGCGAGAATCCATGTCCCTTGTGAAGTACGAAAAGCGCGGCTCCGTGGGCCTCGTCCTCATCGACAACCCTCCGGTCAACGCCTTCAGCGTCGGAGTGCCGCGCGGCATCATGGAGGCGCTGGCGGAAGCCGCCGCCGATTCCGAGGTCTCGGCGCTGGTGGTGGCGGGCAGCGGGCGGACCTTCATCGCCGGCGCGGACATCAAGCGCCTCGGCGCGTGGCCTGCGGGTGAGCCCAACCTCCGCGACGCGATCGCGGAGTGCGAGGCCAGCGCCAAGCCGGTGGTCGCCGCCATCCACGGCCATGCCCTCGGCGGCGGCCTCGAGCTCGCGATGGCCTGCCACTATCGCGTGTGCACCGCCGGCGCGCGTCTCGGTCAGCCCGAGGTGAAGATCGGTGTGCCTCCCGGGGCCGGAGGCACGCAGCGCCTCCCGCGCCTCGTGGGCGCGGAGAAGGCCCTCGACATGATCCTCGGCGGGACGCCCGTTTCGGGAACGGAAGCCGCGCGGACCGGGCTCGTCGACCGGGCGGTGGAGGGCGACCTGATCACCGAGGCGATCGCCTTCGCGGCCGGGCGGGCGAAGGGCGGCGGCCCGCACCCGAGAGTGCGCGACCGCGAGGTTCGGATCGGCGACCCGGGAATCTTCGACGCCACGCGCAAGAAGATCGAGCGCCGTGCCCGGGGCATGCGCGCTCCCTATGCGTGCATCGAGTGCGTCGAGGCCGCGGTGCAGCTCCCCTTCGACGAGGGCATCGAGCGGGAGTACGAGATTTTCGATGCCCAGGTCCGCTCGCCGGAGGCGGCGGCGCTGCGGCACGTGTTCTTCGCGGAGCGGCAGATCGCCAAGGTTCCGGGCCTCGCCCGGGACACCCGGGCGCGCGAGGTCCGCGAGGGCGCGGTGATCGGAGCCGGGACGATGGGCAGCGGCATCGCCATGAACTTCGCCAACGCCGGCATCCCGGTGAAGCTCTTCGATCTGGGACGGGAGCAGCTCGATCGCGCGAGGTCCGCCGTCGAGAGGAACTACGCGTCCACCGTGAGCAAGGGACGCCTGAGCGAGGGGGCGATGCGCGAGCGCCTGGCGCGCATCACGCCGGTGCTCGCGCTCGACGCGGTCGCCTCGGCGGACTTCGTGATCGAGGCGGTGTTCGAGGAGATGGCGCTCAAGCTCGAGACCTTTGCCCGCCTCGATGCGATCTGCAAGCCGGAGGCGATCATCGCGAGCAACACCTCCTATCTGGACGTCAACCGCATCGCCGCCTCGACCGGCCGCGCCGCTCAGGTGCTCGGCACCCACTTCTTCAGCCCCGCCAACGTCATGCGCCTGCTCGAAGTGGTGCGCACCGATAGCGTCAGCGACGACGTGCTCGCTACCGCGCTCGCGCTCGGACGCCGGATGGGAAAGGTGCCGGTGGTCTCGGGCGTCTGCCACGGCTTCATCGGCAACCGCATGCTGGAAGGCTATCTGCGCGAGGCCGCCTTCCTCGTCGAGGAGGGCGCCCTGCCCCAGGACGTGGACCGGGTGCTCACCGACTTCGGCTTCCCCATGGGACCCTTCGCGGTCAGCGACCTCGCGGGGCTCGACATCGGCTGGCGCAGCCGCCGGGAGCACCGCGCGGCCGAGGACGAGCGCCGCTATGCCGGCACCATCGGCGACCGCCTCTGCGAGCGCGGCCGCTTCGGCCAGAAGACGGGCTCGGGCTACTACCGCTACGAGGCGGGCAGCCGGACACCCGTTCCGAGCCCCGAGGTGGAGGCGCTCATAAAGGAGGTCTCGGCCGATCTCGGCATCGAGCGCCGCGCCATCGACGACGAGGAGATCCTGTCTCGTTGCGTCTATCCGCTCGTCAACGAGGGCGCCAACGTGCTCGACGAAGGCGTGGCACTGCGCGCCGGCGACATCGACATCGTGTGGCTCAACGGGTACGGGTTCCCTCCTCATCGCGGCGGTCCGATGCACTATGCGGACAGTGTCGGCATCGGGACCGTCCACCGCGGCGTCCGCCGCTATCACGAACGGCACGGCGCCTGGTGGGAGCCCTCCCCGCTCCTCGAGCGCATGGCCCGGGAGGGTACGACTTTCGCGGAGCGCGACGCCTGAGAACGTGCTCGATGTCCGTGAAGGCGCCGCGGGCGCGGGACATGGCTCTTCAAAGTCGGCATGACGGCCGCGGAGTGCGAGCTTCGGGATTGGTTGACCGGAATGGATTCCCGTCCCCGATCGGGGTCGAGGGCAAGCTTGCGCGGGAATGACGGAAGGGGAAGCGGGAATCCGAAGGAGCCGGCGGCCGCTCTGCCGTCCGTATGGACCGGGAGTCGATGACATGCAGGTAGGGATCATCTTTCCCCAGCTCGACATCGGCGCCGATCCGGGCCCGGTGCGCGAGTACGCGCAAGGGGTCGAGGGGCTGGGCTACACGCACATCACCGCCTTCGACCAGGTCGTGGGCCTGGACCGCACCCGGTTCGAGCGCTGGCCCTACGTGCACGACCACGAGGACCTCTTCCACGAGGTGTTCGTGCTCTTCGGATTCCTCGCCGGACTGACCACGCGCATCGGGCTCGCGACCGGGGTGCTGGTGCTGCCGCAGCGTCAGACTGCGCTGGTCGCCAAGCAGGCGGCCGAGGTCGATGTCCTCAGCGGCGGTCGCCTGCGCCTCGGGATCGGTGTCGGCATCAAGCCCGAGGAGTTCGAAGCGCTGGAGATCGCATACCCGCGCCGGGGCCGGCGCTGCGAGGAGCAGATGGCGCTCCTGCGCGCGCTGTGGACGAACGAGGTCGTCGACTTCGAGGGCGACTGGCACCGGGTGCGTCACGGCGGCATCAATCCCCTCCCGGTGCAGCGTCCGATCCCGATCTGGATCGGTGGGCACTCCGCGCCGGTGCTGGACCGCATCGCGCGCAGCGCCTGCGGCTGGATGCCGAACTTCGAGCCCGACGACGAGGGCGCCGCCATCGTCGCGCGCCTGCACGCCCGGGCGCGTGCCCACGGCCGGGACCCGAAGGCGATCGGTTTCGAGGCCACCGTCAACGTGCTCGGACGCACGCCGGAGCAATGGCGCGAGGACGCGCTCGCGTGGCGTGCGCTCGGGGCGACGCATCTCTCCGCCAACACCATGCAGGAGGAGTGGGACGAGGCGGCGGGGATGTGGAGCAAGGCCGGGGGCGAGAGGATCGAGCGCGTCGAGGCCCACCTCGCGCTGCTCGAACGCTACCGGGATGCGGTCTGCGACCTGTAGCCCGCGCCTCCGCCGCGCCCCCTCCCCCCAATGGCATTCACTTGAGGGGATGTTCCCCTTTAGTTCCGCCATGGAGGTACAAAGTCATTCCTGATTACGTACGAAGCTCAGCTTTCGACCGCCGGGCCGCGGATCCCCGAGCTCTGCCGGGACACTGCGACCCCTCCGGCGGGCGGGCGGGTCCTCTCGTGCTCGCCGGCGGGCTTCCGCACTCGGTCCCCTGGCGGGTCCGCAGCCGGGCTGAGGATGGTGCGTAACCAGGAAGTCATTTTCGCAACATGTTGATTTTGAGGGGAATGGCATTCGAGGGAATCTGGAAGAAGCGGGCTTGTGCCCGCCGATCCGCCTTGAGTGAATGCAATTGCCCCCCGGATCGGGAGAGAGGGACACGGCGGAGAGCGGGTATCCCGGGGTCAGGGCTTCGGTATCGGTGTCTGGTCAAGGTCCGTGGACGTGACACTCCCTCTTCGCTTCATCGGGGCCGAGCCACGAGACACCGGGAAGCGGAGCGCCACCGTCCATCGCTCCCGGGAATCGGTAATGCGTTGACGTATTGGCGATGTTTCTTGCGAGCAGTCCTTGACCGATCCCGGATGCGGGCATCGGCGATGTGGCTCCTTCGGTTCGGATTGACGTGCTTCCTGTCGGCGACCCTCGTTTCGACGGTGGCGGCCGCGGAGAGTGGCCTGCGCCTCGACGGCCCGCGCATCCAGGGTGGCCTGCTGCGCGGGCGGGTTCCCCCGGGTTCAACCGTCGAGTTCGAGGGCGACGCGGTGCGGATCTCGAGCGAAGGCTGGTTCCTGGTCGGATTTGGACGAGACGCGCCGCCGCGGGCGGAGCTCATGGTGGTCTATCCGGACGGGCGGAGCGAGCGGCAGGTGCTCGGGATCGAGCGCCGCGAGTACCGGATCGAGCGCGTCGACGGGCTGCCGCCGCGGAAGGTGGCGCCGCGCCGCGAGGAAGACCTCGCGCGTATCGAGGCGGACGTTCGAATGGTCGGGCAGGCGCGTGTCATAGACGATCCCCGCACCGACTTCCTCAGCGGCTTCCGCTGGCCGCTCGAGGGCCGGATCAGCGGCGTTTACGGTTCGCAGCGCATCCTCAACGGCGAGTCCCGACGGCCGCACTTCGGGATCGACATCGCGGCGCCGGCCGGCACCAGGGTCGCGGCCCCCGCGGACGGCGTGGTCACCCTCGTGCACCCGGACATGTTCTTCTCCGGCGGCACCTTGATCGTGGACCATGGTCACGGGCTGTCCTCGGCCTTCCTGCACCTGTCACGCATCCTGGTCGAGAAGGGCGAGCGGGTGGCGCAGGGGCAGACCATCGCGGAGGTCGGGGCGAGCGGCCGCTCCACCGGACCGCACCTCGACTGGCGGGTCAACCTCTTCTGGCGGCGCCTCGATCCCGCGTTGCTGGTGGGACCGATGCCGCAGTAGAGGCGCCGGGCTCACCCGCGCGCATTTCTCAGCGACCTCCTGCCGCGGACGCCGGCACCAAAGCGGCGAGCGTACGTACTCCTATGACTTCAGTGTCTGCTCCTTCGTCCGTGCGCCCGTGCTTCAAGGCGTCTCGACGCCCGCCGCTCACGAAGCGCAGGTAGAGGAGTGCGCGCTATGGCCCGAGCCGGTCGCGCAGCTCCGGGATCGGTGCGTCGTAGTACGGGACCCGGTCGACGCGGGGCGACCACTCGCCGCGCGCGGCGAGGGCGCGCACGTGGGCGGCGACCTCGGCGTGGGTCGCGAACCACACCCTGCCCTTGTCGTGCATGTGCTCGATGAGGCCGCGCAGGGCGGCGGCGCGCGAGAGGCGTCCGCTGACCGCGGGGTGCCACACCGCGACCCACAGCCCCCCGAACTCCCACATCGCGTCGAACTCGGCGCGGAATACCTCGATGGCAGTCTGCGGCGAGGCGATCCGCATCAGGTAGTCGAAGGAGCGGGAGGATACATACTGGTTGTAGTCGTCGATCGCGGCCGGCATCGGCAGCTCGACGAGCGAGCCCTTGCCGTTGTCGAGGATGAGCGGCACGTCGTCGGCCGGCAGCGAGGAGTCGTAGTCGAAGCCGGCCTCGATGAGCAGGTCGAGGGTGCGCTGTCCGATGCCGTAGTAGGGCGCACGGTAGCCGCGCGGCCGCTCGCCGCTCGAGCTCTCGATGAGCGCGATCCCCCGTTCGAGCGAAGCACGCTCCTCCGCCTCCGTCTGCTGACTGGGCCATTCGTGCAGGTAGCCGTGGTGGGCCACTTCGTTGCCGGCCTCGACGATACCCGCGACCGCCCCCGGGTAACGCTCGATGACCCAGCCCGGAACGAAGAAAGTGAGCGGAATCCGGTGCTCGCGGAACAGCTTCACCAGACGGGGCACCGCGACGAGCGGGTCGTAGCGCATGTAGGTGAGGCCGTGCAGCTCCTGGTTCACCGTGCGCGGGTGGTTGAGGTGCACGATGCTGTCGGCGTCCATGTCGAAGCTGAACGCCACCGCGCAACGCGCTCCGTTCGGCCAGGGGGGAGGGTTGTCGATCATGGC
>CAYFYD010000146.1:0-8660 GCA_964347195.1 uncultured Ectothiorhodospiraceae bacterium | reverse complement strand
TCACAAGCCAGGACCCCTACAACAACATCGTGCGCACCACCCTCCAGGCGCTCGCCGCGGTGCTCGGGGGCACGCAGTCGCTGCACACCAACTCCTTCGACGAGGCGCTCGCCCTGCCTACCGACTTCTCCGCGCGCATCGCCCGCAACACCCAGCTCATCCTGCGCGAGGAGGCGGGACTGACGAAGGTCGTGGACCCTCTGGCGGGCTCCTACTACCTCGAGTCCCTGACCGCGAGCCTCGCCACGGCGGCGCGGGCCCTCGTCTCCGAAGTGGAGTCGATGGGCGGCATGACGAAGGCGGTGGTCGCCGGCCACCCCAAGCGGCGGATCGAGGAGTCGGCGGCCCGCCGGCAGGCGCGCGTGGACCGGGGCGAGGACGTGGTGGTCGGCGTCAACCGCTACCGCCCGGAGAGCGGCACCGAGGTCGTGGTGCGCAGCGTGGACAACCGCGCGGTGCGCGAAGCACAGGTCGAACGCCTGCGGGCGGTGCGTGCGACGCGCGATCCGGAGCGCTGCCGGGCGGCGCTCGAGCGCCTGCGGGCGGCCGCGGCTTCGCCCGGAACGGACCTCGTCGGGCCCGCGATCGAGGCGGCTCGGGCCCGGGCGAGCGTGGGGGAGATCTCGGCCGCGCTCGAGCGGGTCTTCTCCCGCCACGTCCCCGCGCTGCGGGCGGTAGCGGGGGTCTACGCCGACGCCTGTCGGGACGACGAGCACTTCGCGGCGCTCGTGCGCGACGTCGCCCGCTTCTCGGAGGAGGCCGGACGGCGCCCGCGCCTGCTCGTCGCCAAGCTGGGCCAGGACGGCCACGACCGGGGCGCCCGGATCATCGCCACCGCGTTCGCCGACCTCGGCTTCGACGTCGACATCGGCGCCCTGTTCCAGACCCCGGCCGAGGCGGCGAGGGAGGCCCTGGACAACGACGTGCACATCGTCGGGGTGTCCACCCAGGCCGGCGCGCACCTCACCCTGGTGCCTCAGCTCATCGAGGCGCTGCGCGAGGGCGGGGGCGAGGACGTGGTGGTCGTCTGCGGCGGCGTGATCCCCGAGCCGGACCACGGCGCCCTGTTCACGGCGGGGGTGAACGCGATATACGGCCCGGGCACCAGTATCCCGGCTGCCGCGGGTGAGCTCCTGTCCCTGCTGCGCGCGCAGCGCCTCGTCGCCTGAGACGGCCGCGCCCGAGCCGCGCTTCGCCCCGCCCCGGATCGCCATGAGGGAAGCGGCAGGACGAGGCGGCGGAGACCGGCGAAACGCCGGACTCCGGATGCGGGCCCGGGAAGGTCCGGGGCGCCGGGCACCCGGGCCCGGCCCGTCACCGGCGGGCGCGCATCGGCGCGTCGGCGCGCGGGACCGCGTCCCGGAGGCGTACCCCCTGCGATAAGCGCGCCCGACGGCGCGCGACCCCCATCGACCGAGGTGCTCGACCATGCTGGATGTCGTCCGGATGCTGAACGAAAAACGCGACGCGGCCCGGCTCGGCGGGGGGCGGCGCCGCATCGACACCCAGCATTCGAAGGGCAAGCTCACCGCGCGCGAGCGGATCGAGCTGTTGCTCGACGAGGGCAGCTTCGAAGAGTGGGACATGTTCGTCGAGCACCGCTGCGCCGACTTCGGCATGGCCGAGAAGACCATTCCCGGCGACGGCGTGGTGACCGGCTACGGTCAGATCGGTGGCCGGCTGGTCTTCGTCTTCAGCCAGGACTTCACCGTCTTCGGCGGCTCGCTCTCCGAGGCCCACGCGGAGAAGATCTGCAAGGTGATGGACCAGGCGATGAAGGTCGGCGCCCCGGTCATCGGCCTCAACGACTCGGGCGGCGCGCGCATCCAGGAGGGCGTGGCCTCGCTCGGTGGCTACGCCGAGGTGTTCCAGCGCAACGTGCTCGCCTCCGGGGTGGTGCCCCAAGTGTCGATGATCATGGGGCCCTGCGCGGGCGGAGCGGTGTACTCGCCCGCGATCACCGACTTCATCTTCATGGTGGAGGAGACCTCCCACATGTTCGTCACCGGCCCGGAGGTGGTGAAGACGGTGACCCACGAGGAGGTGACCTACGAGGAGCTCGGCGGCGCGACCACCCACTCCGAGCGTTCCGGCGTCGCCCACGGGGCCTTCGCCAACGACGTCGAGGCCCTTGCCGCCCTGCGCCGTTTCATCGGGTACCTGCCGGGCAGCAACCGCGAGCGTGCGCCGCTGCGCGCCACGGAGGACCCGCCGAGCCGCAAGGAAGCCTCCCTCGACCGGCTCGTGCCCCGGAGCCCCCATCACCCCTACGACATGAAGGAGCTCATCCTCAAAGTCGTGGACGAGGAGGACTTCTTCGAGCTGCAGCCGCGCTTCGCGCGCAACATGGTCGTCGGCTTCGCCCGCATGCAGGGAAGGAGTGTCGGCATCGTGGCCAACCAGCCGATGGTGCTGGCGGGCTGCCTGGACATCGATTCCTCGCTGAAGGCGGCGCGTTTCGTGCGCTTCTGCGACTGCTTCGACATCCCCGTGGTCACCTTCGTCGACGTGCCCGGCTTCCTCCCCGGCACCGCGCAGGAGTACGGCGGGATCATCAAGCACGGGGCCAAGCTCCTCTACGCCTTCGCGGAGGCCACCGTGCCCAAGGTGACGGTCATCACCCGCAAGGCCTACGGCGGCGCCTACGACGTGATGAGCTCCAAGCACCTGCGCGGAGACGTGAACCTGGCTTGGCCGAGCGCCGAGATCGCGGTGATGGGTCCCGAGGGCGCGGTCGAGATCATCTTCCGCAAGGACCTCGGCGACGCGAAGAAGGTCGACGAGCGTGTCGCCGCCTACCGCGACAAGTTCGCCAACCCCTTCGTCGCGGGCAAGCGCGGCTACATCGACGACGTCATCCGCCCCCACAACACGCGCGCGCGCATCTGCCGGGCGCTCTCGATGCTCGAGAGCAAGCGCCTGCGCAATCCCGAGAAGAAGCATGGCAACATTCCGCTCTGATCCGCGGGAGCGCCCGTCCTCGGAGTCCGCCGCGTCGGGCGGCGGCTCCACCACGCCGGGACTGCCCGGAGGACCGCCGCGATGATCCGCAAGCTGCTCGTCGCCAACCGCGGCGAGATCGCCTGTCGGGTGATCCGCAGCGCGCGGCGGATGGGGATCCCCACCGTGGCGGTCTACTCCGACGCCGATGTCCGGTCCCTCCACGTGCGGATGGCCGACGAGGCGTGGCGGCTGGGGCCGGCGCCGGCGGCCGAGAGCTACCTGCGCGCCGAGGGCGTGGTCGAAGCCTGCAAGGCGACGGGGGCGGACGGCGTGCATCCCGGATACGGCTTCCTCTCCGAGAACGCGGACTTCGCGGCGGCGCTCGAGGCGGAGGGCATCCGTTTCGTCGGTCCGCCGCCGGCGGCGATCCGGAGCATGGGCGACAAGCTCGCCGCCCGGCGCCTCGCGGTCTCGGCCGGCCTCGAGCCCGTTCCCGGCCACGACGCGGCGCTGAGCGACGGGGAGGAGGCGGTGCGCATCGCCCGGGCGATCGGCTATCCGGTGATGCTGAAGGCGGCGGCGGGCGGAGGGGGCAAGGGGATGCGGGTCGCCGCCAACGACGAGGAGGCCGGGGCCGGCTTCGAGCGCGCCGCCCGGGAGGCCCGGGCGAGCTTCGCCGATCCGCGCATCTTCATCGAGCGCTTCATCGAGGAGCCGCGCCACATCGAGGTCCAGGTCCTGGGGGACATGCACGGCAACGTCGTCCACCTCGGGGAACGGGAGTGCTCGGTGCAGCGTCGCCACCAGAAGGTCATCGAGGAGACGCCCTCGGTGTTCGTCGACGAGGCGACCCGCGCGGCGATGGGAGCCGAGGCCTGCGCCATCGCGCGCGCGGTCGGCTACTACTCTGCCGGCACGGTGGAGTTCATCGTGGACCGCGACCGCAACTTCTACTTCCTCGAGATGAACACCCGACTCCAGGTCGAGCATCCGGTGACGGAGCTGGTGACCGGTCTCGATCTCGTCCGGATCATGATCGAGGTGGCGCGGGGCGGGACGCTGCCGGTCCGGCAGTCGGAGATTCGCCTCCACGGTGCGGCGATCGAGGCGCGCGTCTACGCGGAAGACCCCGAACGCGGCTTCGTGCCCTCGAGCGGACGCCTGGTCCGTTTCGTGCCCCCGGCGGAAGGCGACGGCGTGCGGGTCGACTCCGGGGTGGTGGAGGGGGACGAGATCCCGGTGTTCTACGACCCCTTGATCGCCAAGGTGATCGCGCACGGGCGCGACCGGACGGAGGCGGTCGATCGACTCTCGGGCGCCCTCGACGACCTCGTCGTCCGGGGCATTTCGCACAACGGCCTCCTCGTCTCCGCGGTGCTCGCGAAGCGGCGTTTTCGCGAGGGCCGGCTCAGCACCGGGTTCATCGACCAGGAGTTTCCCGGCGGCTTCGATCCCGGCCGCACGGACGGGGAGGCGGCCCGCCGCCTGCGGGGGCTCGCGGTGGTGGCGCACAGCCGGCGTGAGCGGCTCGCCGCGGTGGGGCGCATCCGCGAGTGGTCCGTGATCGACGGGGGCGAGACGCACCTCCTCGCGGCGACCGCGCACGACGCCGGCGTCACCCTGGAGGAAGAGAACGGGACGGGGATGGAGGTGCGCACCGCCTGGCGCCCGGGCCAGCCGCGCATCGAGGCCGAGATCGACGGACGGAGGGTGGTGGCGCAGATCGAGGCGCTGGACACGACGAGCTATCGCCTGTCGGCGGCGGGGACGCGCAGGACCCTCAAGGTGCTGAGCCGGCGTGCGGGCGAGCTCTTCGCCCTCATGCCGGCGCAGCGCGCCCACGATGCCGCGCCCCACGTCGTCTCCCCCATGCCGGGACTGCTCATCGACGTGGGCGTGTGCGAAGGGGAGGCGGTCGAGGCGGGGCAGCCGGTTGCGGTGGTGGAGGCGATGAAGATGGAGAACGTCCTGCGGGCGCCCCACGACGGCGTCGTTGCGAAGATCGTCTCGTCGCCGGGAGACAGCCTGAGCGTGGGGCAGATCATCATCGAGCTGGCCCGCGTTGCTCAGTGAGCTTCGTGAGCTGCGGGCGTCGAGGCGCCTTGGAAAGCGGGCGGGGTTCTTCAAAACGCCCATGATCGGGGCAGTCCGCACACCCCGCCGGTGAAGTAAGATGCACCGAGCGCCAGCGCGCGGAGAAGCCGGCACCGGGCCACATTGCGGGGCAGCTCACCTTCGCGGCAACGGCGCGTCATCATCGAATGACGGATCGCATACCGCCGTCCGACTGGTGCCCTGCGCGATAGCATCACGTTTCTTGCAGAGCAAAGTCGGCGTGACGGCTTCAGACTCCGAGTTTGGGGATTCGTTGACCGCGATGGATTCCCGCTTCCGCGGGAATGACGGGAAGAGGCATGGGAATGACGGAAGGAGGTGCGGGAGTGACGGGAGGAGGCGCGGGAGTGACGGGAGGAGGCGCGGGAGTGACGGGAGGAGGCATGCGAATGACGGACAAGGTGCAGGACACCACTCCTCGTCATTCCCGCGAAGCTTGTCCGCGACCCTGATGGGGAGCGGGAATCCATCCCATAGCCGTCATTCCCGTGAAAGCCTGCCCTCGACCCCGATGGGGAGCGGGAATCCATCCCGTAGCCGTCATTCCCGCGGAAAGCCTGCCCCCAGCGAAAGCGGGGGCGGGAATCCATCGCCTGACTCCAGTACTTCGAACCCCGCAACTCGACTTCTGAATGGTCCTGGGTGAGCGGGGAGGATTCCGGGCAACTGGTCGAGCGCTTGGTCGCCGGAGACCGGCGCGCGTTGGCCCAGGCCATCACGCGGGTGGAGTCGAGCCGTCCGGAGCACCGCAGGTCGGCGGAGGCGATGCTCGATGCGCTCGCGGGGCGGGCGCCCTCGAGCCTGCGGGTCGCGGTCTCGGGGGCGCCGGGGGCCGGCAAGTCCACCTTCATCGAAGCGCTCGGCCGCCATCTGATCGCCGAGGGCCGGCGCCCCGCGGTCCTTACGGTGGACCCGACCTCCTGCCTGAGCGGGGGCTCCATCCTCGGCGACAAGACCCGCATGCCGGAGCTTGCCCGCCACTCCGCCGCGTTCGTGCGTCCCTCTCCGGCCGGGGATGCCCACGGGGGAGTGGCCCGCCGCACCCCGGAGGTCATCATGCTGTGCGAGGCGGCGGGCTTCGATCCCGTCGTGGTGGAAACGGTGGGCGTGGGCCAGTCGGAGGCCGCGGTGGTCTCCATGGTCGACATGCTCGTGCTGCTCGTGCTGCCGGGGGGTGGCGACGAGCTCCAGGGCATCAAGCGGGGGATCATGGAGCTCGCGGACCTGGTACTGATCAACAAGGCGGACGGAGCCTTCGAGGAAGGTGCCGCCGCCACCGCGTCGGAGTACGCCTCCGCGGCCGGGCTCCTGCCCGGGCGCTGGCGGGGGTGGCGGATGCCCGTGCGCACCTGCTCGGCCCTCACCGGACGCGGGATCGCGAGGGCCTGGCACGACATGCAGCGCTTTCGGGCGAGTCTCGAGGCCGGGATCCGGGCGAACCGGGAGCAACAGGCCCTGCGGTGGTTGGGGAACGAGATCGAAGCGGGGTTCAGGGACGCGCTCGAGCAGGACCCCGAGCTCCGCCGGGAGCGAACCCGGATGGAGGAGGCGGTGCGCGGCGGCGACATTGCGCCGCCGGTCGCCGCGGCGCGCCTGCTCCGCCGGATTCTGGCCCGCACTTCACTGCCTTAGCTTCGTGAGCTGCGGGCGTACGCCCGTTCACCGCGAGGGAATCGGCGTCCGCAGCAGGAGCTCAGGTAGTGAAGTGCGGGCTGAGGGGCGATTTCCCCCTCTTCCCGCCCTGCTTTCGGTGCCGCTTCCCGCCTATCCGGCGGCGGTGCGCTGCTCCACGAAGTGCTTGAAGATCGAGACGAGCTCGTCCGGCGTGAAGTTGATGATGACGATCTCCTGACCGGGATAGATACGGTCGGGGTTTCGTCCCATGCGGTGGTGCTTGAAGTTGTACACGAAGGACTCGCCGGTCTTCTCGTGGATCAGCTTTCCGAGGAAGGAGCTCGACTCGTCGGGAAGGATCTCGTCTGCGTGCTCGGGGATCTCGACCTGGTAGGTATTGATGGTCTGGCCATAGCGGATCGCCATGCCGCGGGCGAAGTTGCCGGAGAGGCCCTTCTGCACGATGCCCCATATGCCCTGGACATCGTCCGGGCGCACGGTGCGCAGGTAGAAGATGGCGTCGGAGGGCAGGTCCAGCTCCCGGCGCAGCAGCTCGGCCACCGTGGCCGCCTCGAGCGTGTAGCGGTCCTTGATGACCTTGAAGGATTCGTCGTCGCCGGCATCGGACCGTGACGCGAACTCGGACGGTGTGGTGACGTCGAAGTATCTGACGTTGCTCACCACCTCGAGGACATCGGTCGGCGATGCCATCAGTTCCCCGAGCAGTTCCTCCAGTGTCTTCACCTGGATCTCGTCGCCTTCCAGGACCTTGATCTCCTGACCGAGATCGCCGCCCGCCGAAGCGATCACCTTGGCCGGGTCCGTGATCCGGATCTCCTCCACCTCCCGCACCACCGTGATCGGCGAGTGAGGCCCCAGCTCCGGATCGCTCAAGAGGTCTTCGCGTGAAACGAGCTCGAAGCTGGATTCCGGAAGGAGAGAGAGGACCTGTTCCGGGGTGACGAAGTGATCGGCCTCGTCCACCTCGACCGGCGGCAGCTCCTGCCCGGCGAGCTGGGTGACGAAGGACTGCGCCTGTTCTTCCACCACCGCCTCGGCGACCTTCTGTGCCAGCGTCGCCGCGTCGAGTCCGAGCTCTTCCGCCACTTCGGCCGCCGCTTCCGCGACCACGACCGGGTCCGGGGAGGGCAACATTGCGGAGGTCACTTCGGCGACCCGCGCCGCCACTTCTTCGGCCAGCTCCTCCTGCTCCCCGGCCAGGCGTTCCTGCTCTCCGTCGCCTTCGTCCTCCTGGTCGTCTTCCGGGAACGCCGGTGTCAGGTCGGAGGAAGGATCGGCCGAAGTGCCCGCGCTCGGTGTCGTCCCGGCGGAGGCGATGTCCTCTCCGGGTTCAGCTTCTTCCCGGGGAGCCGGGTCCGGCTCGTCCGGGGAGGGAGCCGTCACGGCGTCGGCGACCTGCATTGCGTCAGTGGAGACGACCCGCTCGGCGGCGTCCTCGGCCCCGGCCGCGGTCCCGGCGTCTGCCGGCAAGTCGTCTTCGGGCTCGGCCCCGGCGGTCGGGGCGGAGGAATCGTCCGTCGTGGTGGTGGCGGATGCGTCCACCGCGGCGGTCTGCGTTTCTTCCCCCGGAGCGGTGTCCGGCTCGTCCGGGGAGGGAGTCGTCCCGGCGTCGGCGCCCTGCGCTGCTTCGGTGGAAGTGCCCTGCACTGCTTCAGTGGAAGTGCCCTGCACTGCTTCAGTGGAGACGACTCGCTCGGCGGCGTCCTCGGCCCCGGCCGCGGTCCCGGCGTCTGCCGGCAAGTCGTCTTCGGGCTCGGCCCCGGCGGTCGGGGCGGAGGAATCGTCCGTCGTGGTGGTGGCGGATGCGTCCACCGCGGCGGTCTGCGTTTCTTCCCCCGGAGCGGTGTCCGGCTCGTCCGGGGAGGGAGTCGTCCCGGCGTCGGCGCCCTGCATTGCGTCAGTGGAGACGACCCGCTCGGCGGCGTCCTCGGCCCCGGCCGCGGTCCCGGCGTCTGCCGGCAAGTCGT
>CAYFYD010000145.1:0-8736 GCA_964347195.1 uncultured Ectothiorhodospiraceae bacterium | reverse complement strand
TCGCCTGATTCCAGTACTTCGAACCCCGCAACTCGACTTCTGAATGGTCCTGGGTGACGGGTCAGGAGTGTTTTCTTCTGTCGTGACCGAGAGCCGGCAGCAGGTGCGGAGTGGCCTGCCCTGTGGTGGAGGACCGTGTCATGAGGCCCGAAGCGACAGGCAGACGGAGGCGATGCGCTCCGAAAGGGCCTTCCGAATCACCCGTCGCCGGACAGGAAACGCGCCCTGGATGCCGGTCGGACCCGACTGCGGCAAGCCTTGGGAGGCGCTCGACGCCCGGGACACGGCTCGCTCGAGACCACCTGCGATACGGCGACACGGGCCAGGAGCCTCGCCCGCAACGCCGCGGCGAGCGAGTGCGCCCCGAGCGGCGCCCACACCCCGGCGGCTAGAGGTTGCTGTCGATGAAGGTCGAGAGCTGGGTCTTGGAAAGCGCTCCGACCTTGGTCGCCTCCACGCTGCCGCCCTTGAACAGCATCAGGGTGGGGATGCCGCGAATGCCGTAGCGCGGGGGCGTGGCGTTGTTGTCGTCAATGTTCAGCTTTGCAACCTTGAGCTTCCCCGCGTATTCTTCCGCGATCTCGTCCACAATGGACGCAATCGCCTTGCAGGGGCCGCACCATTCCGCCCAGTAGTCCACGAGCACGGGCGCTTCGCTGTTGAGCACCTCCTCTTCGAAAGTCTCGTCGGTAAGGTGCACGATGTTGTTGGACATGAAGCCGACCCGGCAAAGGAACCCGCGGCCCATTTGAGCCTAAAGCTCCGCGCTTTGCAAGACCGGGGGCGCTGCCCTGCCAGCTTGCCGGCGCGTTCGTCCGGGCCGCCTCGAATCAGGAATTTGACGATAAATATCAATGATTTAATGCGGATACTCGGGGATGTTCGGGCCGTTGCCGTGCATCCCTCGAGCCGAGTCTCGAGCGGGCGTCCCGGTATGAGCGGAGGGGCTCCGGCCTCCGTTTCGGCGTCGGGTGCGCCGCCATCGCCTCGACGCCCCTCGTGTGCGTCCGGTACGCGGCGCTCGCAGGGCCGATGCGCCGGTGCGGAGCGGCGCAGGCCCTCCGGCACCGGGGTGGAGCCGTAGTGAACGAGAAGATCCACACCGACGTGCGCTTCGATACCCTCGGCCTCGAGCCGGCGCTCCTCGAAGGGGTCGGGGACGCGGGCTTCGAGCTCTGCACCCCCATCCAGGCCGGCGCCCTGCCGATCGCTCTCGCCGGGCGCGACGTCGAGGGCCAGGCCCAGACCGGGACCGGCAAGACCGCGGCCTTTCTCCTCGCGACCATGCACCACCTGCTGCGGCGGGCGCCGCGGGCCGGGCATCGGGACGGCAACCCCCGAGCCCTCATCGTCGCACCGACGCGCGAGCTCGCGGTGCAGATCCATCGCGACGCCGAGGTGCTCGGTCGCCACGCGGGCTTTCGCATGATGGTGGTGTTCGGCGGGACCGGCTACGAGGAGCAGAGGCGCCGGCTCGGGGAGGGGGTGGACATCCTCGTCGGCACCCCCGGGCGGCTGATCGACTACTTCAAGCAGAGGATCTACGACCTGCGTGGAGTCCAGGTCGCGGTCATCGACGAGGCGGACCGCATGTTCGACCTCGGCTTCATTCGCGACGTCCGCTACCTGCTGCGCCGGATGCCGCGCGCGGACGAGCGGCTGAACCTGCTCTTCTCCGCCACGCTCTCGCATCGGGTCTCCGAGCTCGCCTACGAGCACATGAACGCCCCGACCGTCGTCAATGCCAACCCGGAGCGGGTCACCGTGTCGCGGGTGTCGCAGAAGCTCTTCCATGTCTCCAAGGAGGAGAAGATCCCGCTCCTCTTCGGTCTGCTCGAGGGTCTGGAGGTCACGCGAACCCTGGTGTTCACCAACACCAAGCGAAGCGCCGAGCAGGTGGCGGGCTATCTCGAAGCCAACGGCATCCGGGCCGGGATGCTGACCGGCGACGTGCCCCAGAAGCGGCGTCTCGCCCTGCTCGACGACTTCAAGCGAGGGGCCCTGCCGACGCTGGTGGCGACCGATGTCGCCTCGCGCGGGCTGCACATCCCCGACGTGAGCCACGTGTTCAACTTCGATCTGCCCCAGGATCCGGAGGATTACGTCCATCGCGTGGGACGTACCGCCCGGGTCGGCGCGGAAGGCGATGCGGTCAGCTTCGCCTGCGAGGAGTTCGTGTTCTCCCTCGTCCCGATCGAAGAGTTCATCGGAGAGAAGATTCCCACGTGCGCGGTCAGCGACGACCTGCTCGTGCACCCCGCCCCGCCGCGTCGCCGTTTCCGGCGTCGCTCCGGGAGCCCTCGCGGCCACGGTGATCGTCGCCGCGCCCGCGCGCCGAGCGGCTGAAGTGCATGCCTGTCGGACATCACCACCCCGGGGCGCCACCATGACCGACCTCGACCTCCTCGACCTCGCGCTGCGCATCGCCACGCTGCTCGTCGTCACCTCCAGCCTCGGGGTGGCGATCGCCGCGCTGCGCACCGTGCGCGCCGGCATCGCCGCCATGACCGCCAACGCGGCACAGCGCGCCGCCGAACACGACCGGCGCCACGCCGAGACGCTGGCCGCCCTCGACGCGCAGCGCCGGGCGACGGACCAGCGCGACGCCGACTCCCGCCGGCGCCATGACGAGACGCTGGCTGCCTTCGAGGCGCATCGCCGGGCGACGGACCAGCGCGATGCCGACTCCCGCCGGCGCCATGACGAGACGCTGGCTGCCTTCGAGGCGCATCGCCAAGCGCTCGAGACCCTGATCGCGCGCACCGCCCCGGCCGCCGACTGACCCCGGAGAACCCGCCATGCGAGCGCTCGGCCGGCAGCCGGCAAGCGGCCGGAACCCCGACGATTCCTCAGCCCACGACGGGCACGGGGCGCCGTTTCGCCCCGCGGAGGTCCACCGGGAGAGGCGGCGCGCCTTGATGGTGCTGCCCCTGCTGCTCGCCCTCGGCGCGTGCGGCCGGAGGGGCGCTCTCTTCCTGCCGGAAGACAGCGCCGATGAGCAGGACGCCCGTGGAGGTCCCGTCCCCGAGACCGGCGCCTGATCCGGCGGTCCACGGACCGGATCGGACGACGGTGGCGGCCTGCGCTCCTGCCCCCGGCGAGCCCCGCGCCGGCGCGCCCGGGGAGTGCTTCCTCTACCGCGGCGGGGTGCTGCACGCGGAAGGGGTCTCTCTCCACGAGATCGCGTGTCGCTACGGCACGCCGTCCTACGTGTACTCGCGCGCAGGCCTGGAGGCGCGCTGGCACGCCTTCGACCGCGCGTTCGCCGCGCACGAGCACCTGGTCTGTTTCGCGGTGAAGGCGAACGGCAACCTCGCGGTGCTCGATGCGTTCGCACGCCTCGGGTCGGGGTTCGACATCGTCTCCGGTGGAGAGCTCGCGCGCGTGCTCGCGGCGGGGGGGCGTGCGGACCGGGTGGTCTTCTCCGGCTGCGGCAAATCGCGGGAGGAGCTGCGCCGCGCGCTCGAAGCCGACATCATGGTCTTCAACGTGGAGTCGCGGGCGGAGCTCGAACGGCTCGCGGAGCTCGCCGCGGCTCTCGGGCGGCGCGCACCGGTGTCGCTGAGGGTGAACCCCGACATCGACGCCCGCACGCATCCGTACATCGCCACCGGACTTCGGGAGAACAAGTTCGGGGTCCCGATCGAGGAGGCGCATGCGCTGGCCGCTCGAGCGGGCGTCCTCGAGTCCATCGATCTGGTGGGCCTCGGTGCGCACATCGGTTCGCAGCAGACGTCGGCCGGCCCCTTCCGGGACGCGGTACTGAGGCTGCTCGCGCTCGCCGACCGCTTGCAATCGGGCGCGGCGGGACTTCGTTTCATCAACGCGGGCGGGGGCATGGGAGTGCGTTACCGTGACGAGGCAGTGCCGGAGCCGGAAGACTTCGCCGCGGCGATCGGAGACCGGGTGGCCGCCCGGGGCCTCACGCTCCTCATCGAGCCGGGTCGGGCGCTCGTCTCCGGAGCCGGGGTCCTGCTGACCCGGGTCGAGTACCGCAAGCGGAACGGCGCCCGCGAATTCGCGATCACCGACGCGGCGATGAACGATCTGCTGCGTCCCGCTCTCTACGAAGCGTGGCACGACATCGTGAACGTGGACGAGAAGCCCGGTACGGAGTCCGTGGTGGACGTGGTCGGCCCGGTATGCGAGTCCGCCGACTTCCTCGCCAAGCGGCGGTGCCTCGAGGTCGAAGCGGGGGACCTCCTCGCGGTGCGGGACGCCGGGGCCTACGGCTTCGTGATGAGCTCCAACTACAACGCCCGCCCGCGGGCGGCGGAGGTCATGGTCGACGGCGAGCGCGCCCACCTGGTGCGGCCCCGCGAGCGGGTTCAGGACCTCTTCGCGTCGGAGTCGCGGCTGCCGTGAGCACCCGCTCCCCTCCACCCCCGCCGGCCGGGAGCGCTCGCCTCCCCTCGTCCTGCGCTGCGGGCCGAAAGCGGGGCTCGCGCACCGTCCGGCACTCCGAAGGGTAGAATGGGACCATGCCACATACGCCGAAAGCGGTGGCCCTCATCTCGGGCGGACTCGACTCGATGCTCGCGGCACGGGTCATGCTCGACCAGGGGGTGCACGTCGAGGGACTGAACTTCTTCACCGGGTTCTGCGTGGAGGGCCACACCCACGCGATCCGCAAGCGGGACCGGGCGAGACCCAAGCGCAACAACGCGCTCTGGGTGGCGGAGACGCTCGGCATCAAGCTCCACTTCATCGACGTCGTCGAGCCCTACAAGGAGATCGTGCTCAACCCCCGCCATGGCTACGGGGCGAACCTCAACCCCTGCCTCGATTGCAAGTCCTTCATGGTAGGACGGGCCTTCGAGTGGATGCTCCCGCGGGGCTTCGACTTCGTGGTGACCGGCGAGGTGATCGGACAGCGCCCCAAGTCGCAGCGCCGCGACACGATGCCGGTCGTCGCGCGCGAATCGGGCGCGGGAGACCGTCTCCTGCGCCCCCTGTGCGCCAAGCACCTCCCTCCGACCCTTCCCGAGCGCGAGGGCTGGGTGGACCGGGAGGCGCTGCACGATTTCCACGGCCGCTCCCGCAAGCCCCAGATCGCGCTCGCGGAGCGTTTCGGGATCGAAGACTACGCGCAGCCCGCGGGCGGCTGCTGCTTTCTCACCAACGCACACTATTCCGCGAAGCTCGAGGACCTGTGGAAGTCCCGCGGCACCCGGGACTACGAGCTCGACGACATCATGCTGCTGAAGGTGGGCCGGCACCTCCGCCCGCGCCCCGACTTCAAGCTGATCATCGCCCGCGAGGAGGGCGAGAACCGCTTCCTGCGTGGCTACCGCCACCGCTTCACGCATCTGCGGACCGTGAGCCACGAGGGGCCGCTCGCGATGCTCGACGGGGAGGCCGGCGACGGCGACCTCGAGCTCGCGGCCCGCCTCGTCGCCCGCTTCAGCCAGGGACGCGATGCGGAGCGGGTGCAGGTGGAGGTCGCGGCGAAGGGGCGCCCACCCACGGTGCTGGCGGTCTCTCCGCTTCCGCCCTCCGAGATTCCGCCCGAGTGGTACATCTGACGGTGGGAGGGGAGCCGCATTTCGCCCGGAAGGTCCACATCCTCGATGCGCGCGGCCTGCTCTGTCCCCTGCCGGTCATCCGCACCCAGGACCGGGTGAGCACGCTGCGTGCCGGCGATCGGCTGCGAGTGCGCTGCACGGACCCCGGCACGGAGAGCGACATTCCCGCGTGGTGCCGGATAAACGGCCATCGGGTAGTCGACATCGAGAGAGGGCCGGACGAAGTCGCCATAACGCTCGAAGTCGCCGGGGGCGCCACCTAGTGCCCCGCGGCCGCGAGGGGTACCGGGTCGGCCCGGGAGTCCTGTGCCCCGGTGTTTCCCCGCTGCGGTCTGCTCCCGGGCTCGAGGCGGTGCGCAAGGGCCCGCTCTCGCGGAGGGCGGGGAGCGACGAGGCGCGAGAATGATGCGGAAGGCGGAGCACTGCCGCGCATCGTGGTCCGGAACCCATCGGACCGATGCGGGGTCCTTCCGAGCGCCATTGCGCGCATTTCCGCGCGCCGCCCCCCGTCGGCCGGTGGTACGATCAGACGGCACAGCGACCCGCCCCCGCGCCGGTCTTCAGCCTGTCGTTTGAACCCGCTTCACTTCAGTCAACTCGAGAGGAGGCCGCTACCCATGTCTGTCGAAGATGCACTCAGTCTGTTGGAAGAGCACGATGTGAAGTTCGCGGATCTGCGCTTCACCGATACCAAGGGCAAGGAGCAGCACGTGTCCGTACCCGCTTCGCAGGTCGATGAGGACTTCTTCGAAGACGGCAAGATGTTCGACGGCTCCTCGATTTCGGGATGGAGGGGCATTCAGGAATCGGACATGTGCCTGATGCCGGATCCCGAGAGCGCAGTGCTGGATCCCTTCACCGACGAGGCGACTCTGATTCTGCGCTGCGATGTCCTGGAGCCGAGCACGATGGCCGGCTACGGGCGCGACCCGCGCAGTCTCGCCAAGCGCGCCGAGGCCTACCTCCAGTCCACCGGAATCGCGGACGCCGCCTACTTCGGCCCGGAACCCGAGTTCTTCGTGTTCGACAGCGTGCGGTGGGACGACCGGATAAACGGCTCCTTCTACACGGTGGAGTCGGAGGAGGGGGACTGGAGCTCGCGCCGGGCTCTCGAAGACGGCAATACCGGCCATCGTCCCAAGCCCAAGGGCGGCTACTTCCCGGTCCCCCCCGTCGACTCGTTCCAGGACCTGCGTTCCGAGATGTGCCTCGCGATGACCGGGATGGGGCTCACGGTGGAGGTCCACCACCACGAGGTGGCGACCGCCGGGCAGTGCGAGATCGGCACCCGCTTCGCGTCCCTCGTGCGCAAGGCGGACGAGCTGCAGATCCTCAAGTACTGCGTCCACAACGTCGCGCACGTGAACGGCAAGACGGCGACCTTCATGCCGAAGCCGCTGGTGGGCGACAACGGCAGCGGCATGCATGTCCACCAGTCCCTCTCGAAGCAGGGCAGCAACATCTTCTCCGGCGACAAGTACGTCGGGCTCTCTCAGGAGGCCCTCTGGTACATCGGCGGGATCTTCAGGCACGCCCGCGCCCTGAACGCGTTCACCAACTCCGGGACCAACAGCTACAAGCGGCTGGTACCGGGGTTCGAGGCGCCGGTGCTCCTCGCCTACTCGGGGATGAACCGCTCCGCGTCCGTGCGCATCCCGCACTCGAGCCCCGCCGGCCGGCGTCTGGAGGTGCGCTTCCCGGACTCGAACGGCAACCCCTACTTCATCTTCGCCGCGTTGATGATGGCGGGTCTCGACGGCATCATCAATCAGATCGAGCCGGGCCCTCCGCTCGACAAGGACCTCTACGACCTGCCCCCGGAGGAGGAGAAGGGCATCGCCACCGTCTGCTCATCGCTCGACCAGGCCCTCGAGGCGCTCGACCGCGACCGCGAGTTCCTCATGGCGGGAGAGGTGTTCAGTCACGATCTGATCGACGCCTACATCGAGCTCAAGATGGAAGAGGTGACGCGTTTCCGGATGTCGACCCACCCGGTGGAGTTCGACATGTACTATTCCCTGTAGGCGCGGGCGCCGCCCCGCTCCCGCTCGCGGCGGGAGTGGGGGTGGCGGCGGGAAGGCACCGGGAAAGCCCTTCGCCCGGCTCCGGCACCGCTTTCCCGGCTCGAAGCGGATGTCCGCGCTCTGAAGGCAAGGGGCGTCGGCGCGGCTCAGGGGCAGAAGGCGCGCACCACGTTCTCCACCACGCGGATCCCCGCGTCCCGCGCGAGGCTCATGATCGACTCGGGATGGAACTGCACCGCGGCGACGGGCAGGTCCCGGTGCTCGATCGCCATCACGATGCCGTCGGCGCTGCGCGCGGTGAGCCGGAAGCACTCCGGCAGGGTATCCGTCCTCGCGAAGAGCGAGTGGTAGCGTCCCGCCTCGAAGCGTTCCGGCAACCCCTCGAAGAGACGTCCGCCGAGCACCCTCACCTCGCTCGCCTTGCCGTGCATGGGCATCTCGAGGGTGTCGAGGTGCCCGCCGTAGTGCAGGACGAGGCCCTGCAGCCCGAGGCAGACCCCGAAGAGGGGAAGCCCCTCCGCGAGCGCCATCGCGATGGTCTCGCCCAGCCCGAAGTCCTCGGGCCGGCCGGGTCCGGGCGAGAGGAGCACGAGATCGGCTCCGGCCTCGCGCAGGCGCTCGGCCGGGAAACCGCTGCGGTAGGTGATTACCTCGGCTCCGGTCTGGCGGAAGTAGCCGGCGAGCGTGTGCACGAAGGAGTCCTCATGGTCCACCATCAGGATGCGCTTGCCCGCGCCGGGGCGGGAGCCGGCATCCGTCACCCGGAGCGCCTCCCCCTCCGGGCGCCGGATGGCGTCGAGGAGGGCGCTCGCCTTGAGACGGGTCTCCTCCTCCTCCGCATCGGGGTCCGATTCGAAGAGCAGGGTCGCGCCCGCGCGCACCGCCGCGATCCCGTCTTCGACGTGCACGGTGCGAAGGGTGAGCCCGGTGTTCAGATTGCCGTTGAAGCCGATGAACCCCAGCGCGCCGCCGTACCAGCGTCGCGGCGAGCGTTCGTGGTCTTCGATGAACTGGATCGCGTGCTGCTTGGGCGCGCCGGTGACCGTCACCGCCCAGGCGTGGGCGAGGAACGCGTCGAGGGCGTCGAACTCCTCGCGCAGCTCACCCACCACGTGGTCGACGGTATGGATGAGGCGCGAGTAGATCTCGATCTGTCGGCGGCCGATGACCCGCACGCTGCCGGGGAC